>JBDSRE010000245.1:0-7300 GCA_039929465.1 Sphingomicrobium sp.
CCGGACCAGGCTATGGCGGGAGTTGTTTTCCAAAGGACACGCTGGCGTTGCTTCAGACGGCCGAGGAGGCGGGGGTCGACCAGCGCATCGTCCGCACCACCGTGTCGGTTAATGACGACCGCAAGGGGGCAATGGCCGCGCGGGTCGCGGCGGCGCTTGGCGGGGACGTCACGGGCAAGAAGATCGCTGTCCTTGGGCTCGCTTTCAAACCCAATACCGACGACATGCGCGATGCGCCGTCGATCCCGCTTATTACGGGACTGAGCAAGCTCGGCGCCGCGGTGTCTGCTTTCGACCCGGTGGCGATCGATCAAGCGCGCAAGTTACTCGACGGAGTCGAATTCGCCGACGACGCTTATGCCGCCGCCAAGGACGCCGACGCCGTGGTGATCGTCACCGAATGGGACGAATTTAGAGCGCTCGATCTGGGTCGGCTGGCCAAGACAATGCGCGGCAACACGCTGATCGACCTACGCAATGTCTACGACCGCTCCGAAGCCGAGAAAGCGGGCCTTGTCCATCGCGGGGTCGGCCGCGGCAAGATCGATTGACGATGACGCCCGGCCACGGCGCCTCCTTGTGGACTCGCAAGCGCTTCAGCTTTCCGGCTCGCTGACCGTCGGCGCCCTGGTGCCGTGGGCGGCGCGGCTGTTCCTGCACGGAAGCATGTTCGAGGTTGCGGCGATCAACTGCCTGCTCGGCAATCTGACGGCGATCGCAATCGCGTTCTGGATGCGGCTGTCGATCGAAACCTATCCCGGCATTCGGCGCAGTACGGTCATTCTGCCATCGGCGCTGACCGGCCATGGCCTGGTCATCCTGTGGTTCGTCCTCACCCGCTTTCCCTATGAGCGCCTGGCGCTCACCGCCGGTTTCCTGCTTCACGTCATTTGGCTCTACTTCCTCTACCTCTACGCCGAGCGGAATGTCCGGCGCCGGTTCGCGGTGGTGCCATTCGGCGCCATCAATCATCTTAAAGGCATCGGATCGGTCGATTGAACGATGATGAAGCGGCCGGCGCTGAAGAATTCACGTCGGGCAAGCGCGATCGTCGCCGATTTTTCCGCCGAGCTACCCGACGAGTGGGAAGCGTTCCTGGCCGACGCCGCGCTGGCCGGGAAAATCGTCTATCAGGTCAAGCAATTGTCCGAATCGCTCACCGGCCGGGTCGAGCTTGAATATCTATCGGAAAACAGCTTCGGATCCTTGCTCCCGGCGCGCGGCTATTTCTACCTCAAGGCACTGCTCGATTTCCTGTTCGCGGTGGCGATCCTGCCGCTCGCGCTGCCGCTGATGGCGGGAATTGCGATTGCCATCCGAAGCGAGGAGCGCGGACCGGTTCTGTTCCGCCAGAAACGGGTCGGCCACGCTGGCCGCGACATCATTGTCTACAAGTTTCGAACTATGCGCCAAGTCGATTTCGACGATGCGCGCGAAGCCGCGATCACCAGTGACGAGGACGAGCGGATTACGCGAGTCGGCCGCTTCTTGCGCCAGTCACGGATCGACGAATTGCCGCAGATGTTCAACATCCTCATGGGCCAGATGAGTTGGATGGGCCCGCGCCCCGAAGCCGGGGTGCTGTCGCGCTGGTACACCAAGGAAATCCCCTTTTACCGCTATCGCCATGTGGTGAAGCCGGGGATTTCGGGCTGGGCCCAGGTCAATCAGGGCCATGTCGCGGGCGTCGATGAAGTTCACCGCAAGCTCCAGTACGATTTCTACTACAATGGCGAGCGGGTTCGGGGCGCGGTAGCGGGCCCTCAAAGTGCAATCGTCTGGCTTCCCAACCGGCGCGCTTCGTCGCGGTCGTGGGTGACGTAAAGAATGGGTAGTTTGAGCGTGTCTCGGACGCGTTCGATAACCTGCATGATCTCCTCGCGCCGCGGTTGATCGAGCGACGCCATCGGTTCGTCCATGAGCAGCACTCGGGCACCGGCAAGCAGTGCGCGGCCGACGGCGACACGCTGTTTCTCTCCGCCTGAGAGCGAGCCCGGCCAGCGGTCGGCGAGATGACCGATGCCGAGAAATTCCACCGCCTCGTCATAGGCCATCCAGCGGCGTGAAGCCGGTACGAGCTTGAGGCCGTAGAGCAAATTATTGCGCACGCGCATGTGCGGAAACAGCCGCTCATCCTGGAAAACATAGCCGATTGCGCGCCGGTCGGGAGCAACGTCAATCTTCGCCGCACTGTCGAACAGGGTCGAGCCGGTGACCGCGATACGGCCGCGGTCGGGAGTGAGAAGCCCAGCGACCATGTTGAGGATCGAAGTCTTGCCGCTGCCCGATGGGCCGAATAGCACGGTCAGCCCGCTGCCCGCCTGAAAGTTGAATTTCAGCGCCCGCTCGCCCAGCCGGCGCGACACGTCGACTTCAAAGGACATGCCCGCTCCTACCGTGGCCGGTGCGCCGGGCGAGCCATTCGGACAGGATCAGCGCCGACAGCGACAAGGCGATCGAAATCATCGCCAGGCGAAGGACCATGCGGTCGCTTCCCGGGACCTGGAGCGCGCTGTAGATCGCCAGCGGCAGGGTCCGCGTTTCGCCTGGGATATTGGAAACGAAGGTGATGGTCGCACCGAATTCGCCCAAAGAACGCGCGAAGCCAAGGACGATGGCGGCGTAGACGCCCGGCAGCGACAAGGGCAGAGTAACGGTCAGGAAGGCGTCCCAGCGGCTTGCCCCCAAGGTCCTTGCCGCGCTCTCAAGACCACGGTCGACCGACTCAATCGACAGTCGGATCGCGCGGACCATCAGCGGCAGCGCCATGACCGCGGCGGCGATCGCCGCACCGGTCCAGCGAAAGATGACCGTCACCCCGAACCAGCGTTCGAGCAGGCCGCCGATGGGCCCGCTGCGGCCAAACGCGATCAGCAGCAGCCAGCCAATCACAACCGGCGGCAGGACCAGTGGAAGATGGACGATGCTGTCGACCAGTACCTTGCCGGGGAAACGTCCGCGGGCGAGCAGGTAGGCGAGTGCGAAGGCGACCGGCAGGGTCACCGCCATCGCCACTAGGCCGACTTTGAGCGACAGTCCGACAATGGTCCATTCGGTTGCGGTGAGGCCCATTCAATTCGTCTTGAAGCCGTAAGCCCTGAAGATGTGCAATCCGGCGGGCGAGATCAGGAACCGGCGAAAGCCTTCGGAATCGCGGCTGGTGGCGCTGTTGAGGCGGGCGATAGGGTAAGAGATGCGGGGGTAGCTGGAAGTCGGGAAAGTGCCCGCGACCCAGACCTTGGTCGAGGCCCGAGCGTCGGTTTTATAGACGATTCCGAAGGGCGTTTCGCCGCGCTCGACGAAGGCCAGTGCAGCGCGCACATTCTCGCCGCGGGCAAGCTTGTCCTCGACCCCCCGCCAGACTCCGAGGCTAACCAGCGCGGCCTTGGCATATTTGCCGGCCGGGACGCTGTCCGGATCGGCAATCGAAAGCCGGCCCGGACCGAGCAGCCGGGCGAGCGGAAACCCGGCCCTGATGGTGACGGTTCGGCGCGCGCTCGCAGGCGCGATCAGGACCAGCGAGTTGCCGAGGAACGACGAGCGAGTGCCCGCCTTGACCAGCCCTTTGCGCGCGATTTGGTCCATCCACCCCTCGTCGGCGGAAATGAACAGATCGGCGGGCGCACCGGCCTCGATTTGGCGGGCAAGCGCTGAGGACGCAGCGAAGGAGATGACCGGACGGGCGTGGCCCCGCGCAGTCCAGGCGTCGGCGGCTTTGGTCAGCGATTCCTGAAGACTTGCGGCGGCGAGCACCGTCGGCGGCCGATTTCGGGCGGCAGCAGCGGCCGGTGAAGCGATAAACGAAGGTATGGCGAGCGCCAGACCGACGGCTGCATAACCGGCCACCAGCAATTCCATCATTCGCCTCATGATGATCTCCCACGGGTCATGGCCGTCCTCCACGCTCGAAGCTCAAACGCGCTGGCCGATCGTGACCCACAGATAGACCGCGAGAAGCACGGTTAGCGCGCCTAACTGAACGCGCCGGGCACGCGATTCCGTCGCGACCGCGTAGCAGGCGAGGATCGCGCCATTGTACGGCAGATAGAATTGCCAAAAGTAAGCCGGATCGCTCGCGAACCGCTGGCGGACGGCGCCATATTCTGCACAGATCAGCAGCGCATTGGCGACGAACAGGAGGAGGGCGATCGTCCGCGACTGTTCGGTAACATAGGTCTCAAGCGCAGTGGCTTCCGTCTCATTGGCGCCGGGGAACATCAAAACGGCGGCAATGAAATAGCAGGCGCCGGTTCCGAACGGAAGTAGAAGTGTGGCGATGTCGGCGTTGACTTGGTTAAAAGAATTGTCCGCCCCGGCCCATCCGGATAAAAATTCGAAGACGATCAGGACCGTTAACAGAATGGTCAAAGGACCGGCTTCGCCAACGCGCTTATGGCGAACAAAATTGGCGACTCCGGTTAGCAGCACCGCCAACCCGAGCCCCAGAAGCAAAGTGTAAAAGGTGATGAACGATTGGCTTTGGGTCATCCTGTGACGTCGCGGTCAAGCATCGATTGCGCCTTCATCCACCGCCGCCGCGCTGGCCTGGATGAATTCGAAGCGCTTGGCCGGGTCGCGGCCCATCAGCCGCTCGACCAGATCCTTGACCGGCTGGCTGTCTTCGTAATGGGCGGGGAGGGTGATTTTGAGCATCGAACGGGTGGCCGGTTCCATGGTGGTTTGCTTGAGCTGATCGGGGTTCATTTCGCCCAGCCCCTTAAAGCGGCCGACGTCGACCTTCTTGCCCTTGAACTCAGTGGCCTCGATTTCGGCGCGGTGGGCGTCGTCGCGGGCGTAGAGCGACTTGGCGCCGCTGGTCAGTCGGTAGAGCGGCGGCTGAGCCAGATAGAGGTGGCCGCGGCGCACCAGCTCGGGCATTTCCTGGAAGAAGAAGGTCATCAGCAGGGTCGCGATATGGGCGCCGTCGACATCGGCGTCGGTCATGATGACGACGCGTTCGTAGCGCAAAGCGTCTTCGTCGAACTGGTCGCGGGTGCCGCAGCCGAGCGCGAGAGTCAGATCGGCGATTTCCTGATTGGCGCGGATCTTGTCGGCGGTTGCAGAGGCGACGTTGAGGATCTTCCCGCGCAGGGGCAGGATCGCCTGGGTTTTGCGGTTTCGGGCCTGCTTGGCGCTGCCACCGGCGCTGTCGCCCTCGACGATGAACAATTCGGTGCCCTTGGCGTCATTATTGGCGCAATCGGTGAGCTTGCCTGGGAGGCGCAACTTGCGCGCGCTGGTGGCCGTTTTGCGCTTGACCTCGCGCTCGGCGCGGCGGCGGAGGCGCTCGTCCATGCGCTCGAGGATATGGCCGAGGAGGGCGCGGCCGCGGTCCATATTGTCGGCGAGGAAATGATCGACATGGTCGCGCACCGCAGCCTCGACGAAGCGCGCCGCCTCGAGGCTGGTCAGACGGTCCTTGGTCTGGCTCTGGAAATGGGGGTTGCGGATGAAGATGCTGAGCATCAGCTCGACCCCGTTCATGACGTCGTCGGCGGTGATATCCTTCGACTTCTTCTGGCCGATCAGCTCGCCGAACGCGCGGATGCCTCTGGTCAGCGCGGCGCGGATCCCGGCTTCATGCGTGCCGCCGTCGGGGGTCGGGATGGTGTTGCAATAATAGGATTCGTGCGCGCCCTCGCTCCACAGCGGCCAGGCCACCGCCCATTCTGCGCTGCCCTGACCATTGGGGAAATCCTGACGCCCCGAGAACGGCGAATTGGTCACGCACGGGCGGTCGCCGAGTTGTTCGGCGAGGTGATCGGCGAGGCCGCCCGGGAATTGGAAGACGGCGGTTTCGGGAACTGCGTCGCTGGCCAGAGCGGGGTCGCAGCGCCAGCGGATTTCAACCCCGGCGAAGAGATAGGCCTTCGATCGGGCGAGCTGGTAGAGCCGCTTGGGGTCGAACGCGGCGTCGGCGCCGAAGATGTCGACATCGGGGGTGAAAGCCACGGTCGTGCCGCGGCGGTTGGGGGCGGGGCCAACTTGTTCGAGCGTCGAGGTTGCAAGCCCGCGCGAGAAGGACTGGCGGTAAAGCGTTTTGTCGCGCGCGACCTCGACTAACGTATCGCTCGATAGCGCATTGACGACGCTGACCCCGACTCCGTGGAGTCCGCCCGAAGTCGAGTACGCCGTGCCTTCGAACTTGCCGCCCGAATGGAGCGTCGACATGATCACTTCCAAGGCGGATTTGTGCGGAAATTTGGGGTGCGGGTCGACCGGGATTCCGCGGCCGTTGTCGGTCACGGTAAGGCGGTTGCCGAGGCCAAGCTCGACCTCGATCCGGGTGGCGTGGCCAGCGACTGCTTCGTCCATGGCATTGTCGATGACTTCAGCGGCGAGATGGTGGAGCGCGCGCGCGTCGGTGCCGCCGATATACATGCCCGGCCGGCGCCGCACCGGCTCGAGCCCTTCCAGCACCTCGATCGCCGACGCGTCATAATCGTCGGGCGCGGAGCGGGCGGCATTGGTAAAGAGGTCGGCCATCAGGAGCGAACTATAGGGCGCGCCGCCGAGCGGTGCCAAGGGAGCGAGCCTTGCTTGTCCACAGCTTCGATGTTATAACGGGTGTATGAACAAGCCACTCAAACTCATCCCGATCGGAAATTCGACGGGGGTGATCGTCCCCAAGCATTTGCTCCAGGAGCTCGGCGCTGAGGCGGGGGATACCCTGTTTCCAGTGCGCACAACGCACGGAATCGAGCTCCGTCCGGCCAACCCGGACTTCGAGCGCGAGATGACGCTTGCTCGGGAAATCATGCGCAAGGATCGATCGATCCTGCGCGAACTTGCCAAGTGAGCGAGTGGAATTGGCTCAGCGACGATGTTGCCGAAGCGGTCCATGACGAGCAACTCGCCGAGCATGGCGGCGGCGGCGGCATTCGCGATCCCGGCGCATTGCTCTCGGCTCTAGCGCGACCGCAAAATCTCGCGGCTAATGCTGACCCTGACGCTGCTGATCTAGCGGCAGCTTATGCTTTCGGCGTTTCTAAAGATCATCCGTTCATCGACGGCAACAAGCGCACGGCCTGGGTTCTCGCGCGATTGTTTCTGGTAATCAACGGCGCGCAGCTGAACTACGGACCCGCCGATGCCGTATTGGTCATGCTCGGTTTGGCCGCCGGTGAACTCAGCGAACAAGAGTTTGCCACTTGGTTCCGGGAGCGGGTTTCGAGTTCGTGACGTGGCTTTAACGCACCCGCGGCCCGCCAAAGGGTAGCGGCGGGGGCGGGCGGCGATCGCGGCGTGGGAGCTGGGCCTGGTAGGCGACCCCGCAATGATCGACGCAATAAGGGAAACC
>JBDSRE010000246.1:0-3315 GCA_039929465.1 Sphingomicrobium sp.
CCGGCGGGGCCACCCGGGCCGACGCGAACAGCATATTGGGCAAGCGCACATCGCCCGCGAAGCGCAGCGACCCATTGGCCTTGGCCGGTCCATCGAGCCGCTGCAGCGGCTTACCGGCAAGGCGGCCCTTTGAGTCCGATCGAGGCTGCGCCGAACCCGGCGGGGACCGCGTCGCGGCCTCTTCCGCCAACTCGCCAAAGGTGAAGCTCCGTCCGCCGTTAAGGACCAATCCATCGGCGGTCAGGCAATCCCTTGCGCCAACCCCCCAGCGGTCGGCGGCAGCACCGACGAGCAACGTCCGGGCAATCGCCGCAGCCGCGCGCAACGGCTCCTCAAAGGCGCGGATCGACGTCGAACCGGCAGTGATGCGGCTGCGTCCCTCGCCGGCGATGCGGTGCTCCCGCAGGGGACCGAACCCAGCAAGCCAGCCTTGGCTCGCCGCCAATGGATTGCCGTAGGCGCCGGTCAGCGGAGCCGGTTCGACGGCAACCGTTTCCCACGCCGCACCAAGTTCGTCGGCGACGATTTGCGGCAATGCGGTCCACGCACCTTGCCCGGTCTCGGCCTGGGGGACTGCAACCGTGATCCTGCCGGTTCGAGCAATTTTAATAAAATGTCCGAAGCCTTGTTCGCCGGGCGCCGTGTCGAGGTCGCCGGCAAGCCCGCCGGGCCACAGTGCAAAAGCGACGATTAATCCAACCCCGATTCCGCCGCCAATCAACAGCGTTCGGCGGTCGAGCGCCGGCACCAGGCTCAATTGGCGAACCGCGCCTTGAGCGCGCGGCGGTCGATCTTGCCGGTGCCGAGCCGGGGCAATTCCTCTTCGACGAATATAAAACGCTCGGGCACTTTGAATCGCGCCAACCTTCCCTCAAGGAAGGTGCGCAATGCCGCGCTCGTCACCGCTCCTGGGGCCGTCGGCAGGATCACCGCCACCGGGACTTCGCCGAGCCGCTCGTCGGCGGCGCCAAATACGCTCGCTTCGGCGACCTCGGGGAAGGCGTAGCAGGCGGCTTCGACCTCGGCGGTCGAGATATTTTCGCCGCCGCGAATGATGATTTCCTTTTTCCGGTCGACGATGAACAAATAGCCGTCTTCGTCGAGATAGCCGATGTCGCCGGTGCGGACATAATGATCGGGGGTGAACAGCTCCGCAGTGGCTTCCGGCGCCTTCCAATAGCCCTTGATGTTGGCCGCACTGCGGATGCCGACCTCGCCGGTCTCGCCGGTGGCCAAATGGACGTCGCCGGGGCCGAGGATTGCAAGCTCTACAAACGGAATATGGGCGCGCCCGGTCGATCCGGGCTTGGCCGCGTAATTGTCCCAGAAATTATGCGCTCCGACGGCATTGGTTTCGGTCAGCCCATAGCCAAGCGCCGGCTCGGCGCTGGGGAAGGTCTTCTGCAAGCGCTCGACATGAGCGATCGGGCGCGGCGCGCCGCCGGCGGCGATATCGGTTAACGAAGTGAGGTCATATTTGTCATGGTCGGGATGGGTCATGAGCTCAAGGCTCATCGTTGGCACGCCGACGAAATAACTGACCTTTTCGGCCTCGATCAGGCGCAAGGCCTCGCCCGCGTCCCATTTGGGCATCATCACCATGCAGCGCCCGACGACGACACTGTTGAGCATCACCGGAACCTCGCCCGTGACGTGGAACAAGGGCACGCTCAGCAGCACCCGTGGCTTGGATTTGGGCGCCCGCCCGTCGGCGGTCAGAAGGCCAAGCATGGTGATTAGTCCGGTGGCGTAAGTGTACGCGCCCATGGTCACCGCGCGGTGGGTCGACACCGCGCCCTTGGCATCGCCAGTGGAGCCCGAGGTAAACAGGATCGTCGCATCGTCTTCGGGCTCGACCGTAGGCAGGATAATTTCAGAGTGATCGTTATCGAGCAGGTCGGCGAGCGCCTGCTCGATCGGCAGTTCGATCGGGATCGTAGTCACCCGGCAATCGGTGTCGCAAGCCGCGATTCGCCGAGCCCTTGGTACATCGGCGATGATCAGCTTGGGCTCGGTCAGCGCAAGCGCATGCTCAAGCTCGTGGCTTTCCCACCAACCGTTGATGAGCGTCGCGATTGCGCCCGCTTTCAGGATCGCGAAATAGGCGATGATCCAAGCCGGGCAATTGCGCATCGCGATCCCGACCCGGTCGCCCTGCTTGATACCCCGCGCAGCAAGCGCCCGTGCAAGTCGCTCCGACAAGGCATCGACATCGGTAAAGGACAGCCGCTCGTCACCGGCGACCACCGCTTCAAGCTCAGCATTGGTCTTGGCGAAGGCGCGGATCATTCCCGGTACTGTGGCCGGGAAATTGGTGACGATGGCCTGACCCAGCGCATCGGTGCCGAGCGCGAGCATGCCGCCGGGGCCGGTAACCTTGGCCACGACCTCATTGTATCGGCGGTCGAGCTCGCTTGCCATCGCTTGCTTTATTTCACTCCTTTGCCCTTTGCGGCCGCTCATCTTATGAGGCGCTGTCTCTATTGGGGGAAGCCCTTGCGCGCGCTCGACGGTTCGAATTTCACTGCATTCACCAATCTGCACTTGTCGCCGGTCCTGTTTTCAATCGGGCCGTTCGACCTCAGGTGGTACAGTCTCGCTTATTTCGCCGGCATTTTGCTTGGCTATTGGTATCTCATCAAACTGCTCAAGCAGCCGGGTGCGCCAATGGCCCGCCGCCACGCCGATGATTTGCTGTTCTACGCCGCGCTCGGCATCATTTTCGGGGGTCGGCTGGGCTACGTCCTGTTCTACAATCTGTCCCATTATCTCGACCATCCGCTCGAGATCGTGAAGATGTGGGACGGCGGCATGTCGTTCCACGGCGGAGTCATCGGGACCTCGCTGGGGATCACCTATTTCGCGCTGCGCAATAAATTGTCGTGGCTCAGGCTGCACGATTATGTTGCTTGCTGCGTGCCTTTCGGACTGTTTTTTGGCCGCCTCGCCAATTTCGTGAACCAGGAATTGTGGGGCGCCAGAACGACGGTTCCGTGGGCCATCCGCTTTGAGGAGTTTACGCCTTTCGGCCGCATTCTCGGTCCGCCGCGCCACCCCAGCCAGCTCTATGAGGCCGCGCTCGAGGGCGTTTTTCTCACCATGATTCTCGGCTGGACGTTCTGGCGCACCCAGGCGCGCTACGAGCCAGGCAAACTCGTCGGCGCCTTCATCTTCTTCTATGGCGTGTTCCGCTTCGCCATCGAATATATTCGCGAACCCGATTCGCAATTGAGCGCTTTTGCCCATGCGACGGGGCTGCACATGGGCCAATGGCTGTCGCTTCCGATGATCCTCGGCGGGCTCTATCTGATGCTG
>JBDSRE010000247.1:0-6672 GCA_039929465.1 Sphingomicrobium sp.
GAACCGGAAATATCGATTATTCGGCCTCTGCCCACCAGGAGATGACCAACACCCGGGTCGCAAAGGTGATGGGTGTCGTAAAAACGATTCCCGACCAGTCGGTGTGCCTCGGCAAGGAAGGCGCGGCCCTGGTAGTGGTCGGCTGGGGCTCGACCTACGGTCCCATTCACCAGGCGGTCCGCCGCGCCATCGATGCCGGCCACGACGTCGCCCACGTCCACATCCGCCACATCTGGCCGATGCCCGACAATCTTGGCCCGTTGCTCAAGGGGTTCGGCAAAATCATCGTCCCGGAAATGAACACCGGGCAATTGAAGACCCTGCTCCGCGACCAGTTCCTGGTCGATGCGCGGTCGCTGACCAAAGTCTCCGGCCAACCCTTCCGGATCGCCGAGATCGCCGCTGCGATTGAGGAGGCGCTGTCGTGATGTCCCCAGTTCCCCGGCGAAGGCCGGGGCCCAGGAACGCAAAGCGCTTTTCTGCACTCGCCTTGGCGATCCACCGCTGCTGTGCAGCGGTCTGGGCCCCGGCCTGCGCCGGGGAACGGCCGTGAAGCAGATCAACGTCTTCCCGATGCTGATCATGTTGATCGCAATCGTCTTCATCATCCTCTGGCTGAGCGGATTTTTCGCATGAACGACATGACCCCAGGATCGGTCCCGCCCGCGACCACCGCCAAGGACTGGGCGAGCGATCAGGAAGTGCGCTGGTGTCCGGGCTGCGGCGATTATGCGGTGCTGAAGGCGGTTCAGCGGACCATGCCCGACCTCGGCACCGCGCGCGAAAAGACGGTGTTCGTCTCCGGCATCGGCTGCTCGAGCCGCTTTCCATATTATATGGCGACCTACGGCTTCCATACCATCCACGGCCGAGCGCCAGCGGTGGCGACCGGGGTCAAGCTCGCCAACCCCGAACTGGACGTGTGGATCATCACCGGCGACGGCGACGCCTTGAGCATCGGCGGCAACCACACCATGCACGTGCTGCGCCGCAACCTCGATTGCCAGATCCTGCTGTTCAACAATGAAATCTACGGTCTGACCAAGGGCCAATATTCACCCACCAGCCGAGTCGGAACGCGAAGCCCATCGACCCCGTTCGGGTCGGTCGACCGGCCCGTCACCCCTTGCATGTTCGCGCTTGGCAGCGGCGCGCGGTTCATCGCGCGGGGCATCGACGTCAACAAGACCCTCCCCGATGTTCTGAAAGCAGCCCATGCCCACAAGGGCGCGAGCTTTGTCGAGATTTTTCAGAATTGCATCGTCTATAACGACGAAGTGTTCGGCGATTTCACCGCGCGTGATGTGGCCGCCGACAATCAATTGTGGCTCAAGGCGGGGGAGAGGATGCTGTTCGCCGGCGGCGAAAAAGGCCTCGCGCTCGACACCGACACGTTGAAGCTCAAAGTCGTCGCCGGGAACGATCCCGCGGTCGTCGTCCACGATCCGAAGAACCGCGGTGTCGCGGCGATGCTGATCGAACTTCCAGCCGGTTTCCCGGTCGCGCTTGGAGTGATCTACGAGGACCCCGCCCCGACCTTCGAAAGCGCGGTCGCCGAGCAGAACGCGGCCGCCGCAAAGGGCAAAACCCCTGACCTCCAGAAGCTCGTCTCGATGGGCCAGACCTGGCAAGTCGAAAAAGAGCCGCGCGCGGAGTGATTGATACCGGTTCGTCATTGCGAGCGCAGCGAAGCAATCCAGATATCTTGTGTCACACGAAGGCAAGAAGAATTGACGGCAAGGCACGAAGGCTGACAGAATATGGCTCGTTCTTCGTGCCTTCCATAATTTCTCTTCGTGACTTCGTGTGAGCATCCTTTCTTACTGGATTGCCGCGTCGCCCGCGGCTCTTCGCAGTGACGGAGCATTCTTATAGACAATATCACTCACTCACTCGTCGGCTGGGCGCTGGGCGAGGCGGGCCTTAAAAACAAGACACGGAAAGGCCTCGCGGCGCTGATCCTTGCCGCCAATGCGCCCGATATCGACGTCTTCTTCCAATGGGCGCCGTGGGAGCCGCTCGCCACCCACCGCGGCTTTGCGCACAGCCTGATCGGCGGGGCGCTGATCCTGCCCCTCGCTTTATGGGGTCTATTGCTCGTCTTCGACCGCTGGCAGGTGCGGCGCGGAACCGAGTTCAAGAGCGGTCTCGCGATGCGCCCGCGGTGGCTGCTCGGCCTGTGTTACCTTGGCGCTCTGACCCATCCCTTGCTCGACCTGCAAACGACCTATTCGGTGCAATTGTTCTCGCCGACTTCGGGGCTGTGGTACCATAGCGACAGCCTGTTCATCATCGATATCTGGCTATGGTTATTGCTCGGCGTGTCGATCGCTTTGTCGAAGGAAGCGACCAAACACGGCCGCGACCGCAGCGGGCTGGTCGTCGTCGCTCTCGCCTTCGCCTTCGCTTACATTTGCTTCAACCTGGGTCTGAGCGATACCGCGACAGCGGCGGTGCGTGCGCGCGCCCCGCGGGCGACCGCGATCTTCGCCTCGCCGCCGCCGGTGGCTTTCTGGAAGCGCGACATGGTGTGGCGCGAGGGTGACCGCATCGGCCGAGCGGAATGGCGCATGTTCGGCGGCCTGTCTCCAGGCGAACCGCTGACTCCCGACACTATGCGCGATCCCATCGTCCGCGCGGCGCTGACGCACGATCGGCGCCTGCGCAAATTCCTCCAATGGTCGATCCTTCCGATCGCCAGGGTCGAGCGGACCGACCGCTGCACTGCGCGGGTGATCATTGCCGACGCGCGCTATGGCCTTCCGGCGCAGAACAAAGCGCGCCTTTACCGCGAATCCACTGTGCCGCTATGCGGGTCCTGATCTCATCCGGAGCACGCCGACTGCGTATCTAAGGCAGACAATGGACCGCGCTTGCCAAGCCGCGGGTGACAGAGGAAAATGAGTTAATGGCCACCCGCGGGCGACATCTGGTTCGCGCCGACCGGCGCTTCGCCACCGGCGGGGGCCTCCTCGGCCAGTTGATTGCGCCGGCGTACGAGCGCATCGTCGATCAGATCGACCGCCGACTGCTTAGCGGCGGGATTGATTCAATCCTTCCCGCCGGCGAGGCGAGGCGGGTTGGCTTCCATGGCGATGGTCCGGTAGCAATCGTCCACCTCAAACGCTGGCGCGCGCTGGTCCGGCTCGCAGTGTCGGGTTCGGTCGGTTGGTACAAGGCGTGGGAACTTGGCGAATGGTCGAGCCCGGACCCCGTCAAGGTGTTCGAGGTGTTCGCCGTCAACGCCCGATCGCTCGGCGACACCGGCCGCGCCAAGGGCCCGTTCCGGCTCGCCAATGCGCTTGCCCACCGCCTCCGCGACAACGCCCCGCGCAAGGCCCGCCGCAACATCGAGGCGCATTACGACCTCGGCAATGATTTCTATTCCGCCTGGCTCGATGAGACGATGACCTACAGCGCCGCTCGCTTTTCTCCCCTCCCGCATGCGGGCGGGGAAGAGCCGCGAGGCGGCGAGGGGGAGGGCCTGTCGGCCCGTGACATGCCCTCCCCTAACCCCTCCCGCGAGCGGGAGGGGAATCTTGAAGCCGCCCAGCGCCGCAAGATGTCGAACCTCCTCGACCGCCTCGACCTCCAGCATGGCCAGCGCCTGCTCGAAATCGGTTGCGGCTGGGGCAGTCTGGCGATCGCCGCCGCCGATCGTGGAGTGTCGGTAGTCGGCCTGACCCTCTCGACCGAGCAAAAGGCCTGGGCCGATCAGCGCATTGCCGAGGCTGGGTTTTCCGACAAAATTGAAATCCGCCTTCAGGATTATCGCGCGACCGACGATCGCTTCGACGCCATCGCCTCGGTTGAAATGGCCGAAGCCGTTGGCGAGCGCTGGTGGGGTGCCTACCTCGACTGCATCGCCCGCAATCTCAAGCCCGGCGGACGCGCGGCGCTGCAATATATCTCAATCGATCATGCCCTGTTCCAGCGCTATCGCCGCGGCGCGGATTTCATCCAGACCTATATCTTCCCCGGCGGAATGCTGATCGATGAGCCGTCGTTCGAAGCGCTTGGTGCCGAGCGCGGCCTCGCCCTATCGGACCGCGACGGTTTCGCACTCGATTATGCCGAAACCCTTAAAAGCTGGCGCGAGCGGTATGACGAGGCGGTCGGACGCGGCGCGCTCGCCGGTTTCGATGCTGCTTTCCACCGCTTGTGGCGGTACTATCTGATGTATTGCGAGGGCGGCTTTCGTGGGCGTGCAATCGACGTCGCTCAAATCACGTTGACCAAGGCTTGAAAGCGATCCTCGCTTGAAAGCGATTTATGACCGCAATCGAGCGCTCGGCGACGGGTTGGCGGCAATCCGTGATCAATTCAAATTGCCCGCTAGCTTCCCGCCGGTGGTTGAGGAGGCGGCGGCCGCCGCCGCGCGTGCGCCGCTCAATGGCCACACCGACCGCACGGCGATGCCGTTCGTCACGCTTGACCCGATCAGCTCGACCGACCTCGATCAGGCGTTCGCGATCGAGCGTTCAGGCAATGACCTCATCCTGTTCTACGCCATCGCCGACGTCTCGGCCTTCGTCGCTCCCGGCAGCGCGATCGACCAGGAAGCGTGGGCGCGGGGCGAGACCTTCTACCTCCCCGATGGCAAGACCAGTCTCTACCCAACAATCCTGTGCGAAGGCGCGGCGAGCCTGCTTCCCGATGGCGATCGTCCATGCATCCTGTTCGCGGTGCGCATCGCCCCCGATGGGCGATCGTCGCTCGATTCGGCCGAGCGCGCGATGATCCGGAGCCGCGCCAAGCTCGGCTATGCCACGGTCACCGACGCCGACCTCCCCGACGGGTTCCACGAACTCTCGAGCCGGATCGCGGCGGCGGAGGAGGCGCGCGGCGCTGCACGGGTCGATCCGCCACAGCAGCAAGTGGTCGCTGCGGCGGGCGGCGACTTCACCCTTGGTTTTCGTCCGATGAGCGTGATCGAACAGGCCAATGCGGCGATGTCGCTCGCTGCCAACCTTGCCATCGCCGACTCCATGTTCGCGCATTCCACCGGGCTGTTCCGGATCATGGCCGAGCCGGGCCGGCGGTCGCTGTCGCGGCTGCGTCACACCGCCGACGCACTCGGGGTCGAATGGGCGTCGCACGTCCCGCTCAAGCAGCGCGAGGCGTCGCTCGATCCCAACTCGCCCAAGGATGCCGCGTTCATGCTTGCAATCCGCCGCGCCGGAGCCGGGGCGAGCTACGCGCCCTTTATCCCGGGCAAGCGCCCGTTCCATTCGGCCATGGCCGCGACTTATGCCCATGCCACCGCGCCGCTTCGCCGCCTCGCCGACCGCTATGTCACCGAAGCCGCGCTGGCCATCGCCAATGCACGCCCGGTGCCCGATTGGGTGAGCGCGGCCTTTCTCGAACTGCCGCTGGTGATGAACCGCGCCGAAGCGCGCGCGTCGCAAATCGACAGCGCGGTGATCGAATTGGCCGAAGCGGTCGTTCTTCAACCGCGCGTCGGCGAGACTTTTCAGGGACGGGTGACCGACCTCGACGAGCGCGGCGCGCGCATTCAATTGTGCAGCGATGCGGTGGTCACACGGGTCAAGACCGACGGCCTCGAACTCGGCGCCGCGGTGAGCCTGAAATTGGTCGAGGATGATATCAAGCGCCGACTGACCCGCTTCATCCTCGCCTAGCTGTCGATGCGCATCCGTTCCCCGGTCGCGACATCCGACAAGAGCCGCGCGAGGATCGCCTCGGCGACGGCTTGGGGTGGCTTGACGCTGTCGGGTTCTTCGCCGGGAAAAGCGAGGCTGCGCATGCGCGTTCGGGTGGCGCCGGGATCGACGATATGGACCCGCATTCGACCGGTATGTTCGGTTTCGTCAGCATAAGCGCCGATCAGGCTTTCGAGCGCCGCCTTGGACGCGCCATAGCCACCCCAGAAGGCGCGCGGTTCGGACCCGACCGACGAGGTAATGGCGACAATCTCGGCTCTCTCGGCCTTACGCAGCAACGGGTCGAAAGCCGCGATCATCGCCTGGTTGGCGAGCAGATTGAGGCTCAGCAGCCGTGAGAATTCCTTTGGGTCGAGGTCCTGGACCGGGGTCAGCGACCCAAGCATCGCGGCGTTGAGGATGAGGATGTCGAGCGCCTGCCAGCGCTCCGCAACTGCGCCCGCAAGCTTGCCGATCGAGGTTCCGTCGGTGAGGTCCAATGGCGCGATCGTCGCGCTCCCGCCAGCAGCATGCACACGATCCTCGACCCCCTCGAGCGCTTCACCGCTACGCGCCACCAACACGACATGCGCTCCGGCAGCGCCAAGCGCCTCGGCGCACGCCGCGCCGATGCCTCGGCTCGCGCCGGTGACAAGTGCTATCTTGCCGGCGAAAGGTTTTGAATCATCTGTCATGGCAGCGTCATTGGGAGGAGCGGAGCGACGAAGCAATCCAGAAGGACGAACGGGACTGACGATTCGCTTACGAAATCCGTTCGTCCTGAGTAAGGCCTGAGCCCGGCGAAGGACCGAATCGAAGGATCCTTCGATACGCCATTTCGACACGCTCAATGGCTACTCAGGACGAACGAGTGGGGTGGATCGTGCGCCTACCGACTCGCCACCAGCGACAGAGCCGCCTCGTCATCCCGCTCCGCCAGATCGGTCAGCCGGGTCGGATAATCGCCGGTGAAGCACGCGTCGCAGCGTTGCGGCTTGGCGTCGTTGCG
>JBDSRE010000248.1:0-2875 GCA_039929465.1 Sphingomicrobium sp.
GTCGCCGGCACTCAGAGCCATGATCTGGGCCTGACATGCGCGCTCGATAAAATAGAGCTTGATGAAGCATTCGCCGACATTGCCGCCGACCGCCAAGGTGCCGTGATTGCGCAGGATCATCCCGCCCTTATCACCAAGATCGGCGACCAGCCGCTCACGCTCATCTAGGTCGGTCGCGACCCCTTCATAGTCGTGGAAAGCGAGGTCGGATCGGACCAGCATCGCGGTCTGGGTTAGCGGCAGAAGCCCCTCATCGTGAGCGCTGACCGCCTGGCCGGCCGGGGTGTGCAAATGCATCACCGCGCCGGCGTCTTCGCGCGCCATATGGATCGCCGAATGGATGGTGAAGCCTGCGGGGTTGGTGACGAACGGCGTCGGGTCGACCGCATTGCCTTCGGTGTCGACCTTGACCAGCGAGCTCGCGGTCACCTCCTCGAACATGAGGTTGTACGGGTTGAGCAGGAAGTGATGGTCGGGACCGGGGATACGCGCCGATAAATGGGTGAAGATGAGGTCATCCCAGCCGTAATACGCGATCAGTCGATAAGCGGCGGCGAGGTCGACCCGGACCGCCCATTCGGAATCGCTGACTTTACCCTTGAGCGAAGGGATGGCGACGTCGGTAAGGGCGGTTGCGCCGTCGATCCCGCGGTTCATAGTCTCGACGCGGTTCATTGCGGTTGCTCCTGCTTGTCGGGATGGGCGGTTTCAAAAGCCGCGATTGCCCGCGCATTGTCATCGGCGCGCACCAACGTTGGAAAGGCGTCGAGCGGAACTTCGAAGCGCCGCGCATTGTACATCTGAGGCACCAGGCAGACGTCGGCGATGGTCGGTTCGTCGCCGAACATCAGTTTTCCCGCGCGCGGCGCAGCGATGGCCTCGAGCGCCGTGAGGCCCTCCGTAACCCAGTGCCGGTACCAGTCATCGACCTCGGATTGCTCCTGGCCCAGCTCGCCTTTTAAATATTTGAGCACGCGTAAATTGTTGAGCGGGTGGACGTCGCAGGCGATGGCCAGCGCCATTCCGCGGACATGGGCGCCATCGGCGGGATCGCGCGGCATCAGCACTGGCTCGGGTCTGATCTGGTCGAGATAGACCATGATCGACAGGCTCTGGGTCAGTTTGTGCCCGTCGATGTCGAGCATCGGCACGAAGCCCTGCGGGTTGATCGACCGGAACGCCCCGCCCTTCTGCTCGCCAGCGGCCAAATTCACCGGCCGCTGCTCATAATCGACACCCTTCAAATTGAGCGCGATCCGCACCCGATAGGCGGCGGATGAGCGGTAATAGTCATAAAGGATCGGTCGGCCCATGGAGCGCTTTCTAGCCCTCCGCGAGGAACGGCGCCACCACTTGCGGAGGAACCCGGATCGGTCGGCCGGACGCCTTGTCGATAATCGCCCATTGCGTGATTGCGCGCACCCGCGCTTTGCCGTCGGTGCCGATGAATTCCATGTGACGGTCGAATCGCGCACCCTTTGGCGCTTCACCGACCCACGTCCGCGCTATCACCGTCTCCCCCGGCAGGACCGCGCGCAAATAGTCGATTTCGTGCCGAACCACGACCCAGATGTACGCGTCGTGGTGCGCTGGATCCGCGAGGCTGTGCCAGTGCGCCACCGCGACCTCCTGGATCCACTGCACCCACACAGCATTGTTGACATGGCCGAGCTCATCGATGTGCTCGGCGGTGGCGGTGATTTTCTGCTCGAACACCGGGCGTCCGGTCATTCGCTAACTTGCGTCAGAACGAACGCGTAAGTTTCAGCAACCTCCTTGAGCCCCTCCCAGCGGCCCGACTTGCCGCCGTGGCCGGCGCCCATGTTGATCTTGAGCAGCAACAGATTGTCGTCGGTCCTGGTGGCGCGCAATTTGGCGGTCCATTTGGCCGGCTCCCAATAGGTCACTCGGGGGTCGCTGATACCACCGGTGATCAGCATCGGCGGGTAATCCTGAGCCGTCACATTGTCATAGGGGCTGTAGCCGCGGATATAGTGGAAAGCGGCTTCGTCGGCGATTGGATTGCCCCATTCGGGCCACTCGCCGGGGGTCAGCGGAAGCGTGTCGTCAAGCATCGTGTTGAGAACATCGACGAACGGCACGTCGGCAACCACTGCGCCCCATAATTCAGGGTTCGAATTGGCCACCGCGCCCATCAATTCGCCGCCAGCCGAGCCGCCGTTGATGCCGATCTTCCCGGCGCTCGCGAAACCCGCGTCGATCAACCCTTTGGCGACATCGACGAAATCGTTGAAGGTATTGGTTCGCTTCATCAACTTGCCGTCGAGGAACCAACGATAGCCCAAATCGTCGCCGCCGCGGATATGGGCGATTGCACAGGCGAAACCGCGGTCGAGCAGGCTGAGGCGATTGGTATTGAAGGTTGGCGCGACGGCATGGCCGTAAGCGCCATAGGCATAGAGGAACAGCCGCCCCGAACCGTCGCGCGGGAACCCTTTTTTGAACACTACCGACACCGGCACCTTCACGCCGTCGCGGGCAGTCACCTCGATCCGCTCGGTGGCGTAGGACGCGGCGTCATACCCGGAAGGGATTTCCTGCACTTTGCGAATCTCGAAGGCCCTCGTATCCGGCTGATAATCGAGCACCGTCGTCGGCGTCACCATCGACGAATAGCCGACGCGCACACTGGCTGGCGCGAACTCCGGATTGCCGTGGAAGTAAGCGGTGAAGCTGGCTTCTTCGAACGGCAGCGGCGTTTCCTCACCGGCGTAAGTGCGAAGCGCCAATTGATCGAGCCCGCCGACCCGTCGAGTGACCGCAATCCAGTCGCGATAGGGGGTGAGGTCAGTCAGATAGACGTCGTCCGACCCGGCGATCACCGTGGTCCACGCGTCCGGCTTGGCGGGGTCGG
>JBDSRE010000249.1:0-7893 GCA_039929465.1 Sphingomicrobium sp.
ATTCACCGACATCGCCAAAATTGTCGAACGATCGCTTGACCTTGACGATCATGCTTCGCCTTGCTCAATCGATGAGGTTATCGTGATCGACGATGCAACTCGCCACAAAGTCGCCGGATTGATCGAGGAGGCCTGCCGATAATGCTGCCCCAACCGCCACTGTGGTTAATCTTCCTCGCCTTCGTGTGTACGCTCGGACCTCTCGTCTTTATTCATGAATTCGGTCACTATTTTGTCGCCCGGCTGTTCAAGATCCCAGCCGAAATTTTTTCGATCGGCTTCGGGCGTGAGCTGTTCGGGTGGAACGACAAGCAAGGGACTCGGTGGAAAGTCGCTTGGCTGCCGCTTGGTGGTTATGTGAAATTCGTCGGCGATATGGGTCCGGCAAGCAATCCGGCGCAGGAAAGCGACGTTCCGCCGCATTTGCGTGAACGCGCTTTCCAGTTCCGCCCTGTGTGGCAACGATTCCTCGTCGTACTCGCCGGGCCGGCGGCGAATTTCATCACCGCAATCGTGATATTCGCGACCTTCTTCATGGTTTTCGGATCGCCCGAAACCAATGTTGTCGGGCAAGTCCAGCCAGCCAGCGCGGCGGCGGCGGCCGGGCTTCGGCCAGGCGACAAGATCCTCTCGATCGCTGACCGCGAAACTCCCAGTTTCGACGATATCCGCACGGTCGTGATGATCCGCCCCAATCAGACCGTCCCGATACGCTTCGAACGGTCGGGCGAGGAGCGCAGGACCAATGTCACGCTGACCTCCAACGTGATGAAAACTCCGTTCGGCGACACGCTTAAGCGCGGGCTTCTCGGGGTCTATCCGTCGACCACCGCGCTCAAGCGAATGAACCCTATTGAGGCGATCCCGGCAGCAACCCTGCTGACCTGGCGCACGACGGTGTTTATCGTAGATGGCCTGGGCCAGATGATCCGCGGCAAGGTTTCGGCCAAGGAAATCGGCGGGCCGATCAAGATTGCGCAGATCGCCGGCCAGAGTGCAACGATGGGCTGGTTGCCGTTTGCGCAGCTACTCGCGCTGTTTTCAATTAATCTCGGATTCATCAACTTGTTGCCAGTTCCAATGCTCGATGGCGGCCATCTTTTCTTTTATGCCGTGGAAGCGGTTCGGCGGCGGCCACTCAGTGCCCGGGCGCTCGAATGGGCGTTCCGTGGCGGACTCGCCGTCATCCTTGCGCTGGTGGTGTTCACAACCGTCAACGACCTCGGTTCGATCGGTCTGTGGGACCGGCTGCACCGCTTGATTGGTTAGAAGGGTTCGGGCAGGGCGGGAATGAACCGGGCTGATGGCGGCAATGCCCGACGGATATTTGCACAAAAGGCGGGGACGCGTGATTTTACATACTAAGAGTTTCAGCAGGCGCGCAGGCGCATTGCTCCTTGTCGGCACCGTGCTCGGCGGCGTTCCGTCGGCGCTAATGGCTCAGGCACCCGACCCGCTCGCTGCCCCGCCAGCCGAGCAGGGCGCTGCTCCGCCGGTTGCGCAGGTCGCTGCTCAGCGGCCCCTTTTGGCCCCAGCGGCCGAGCAACTCGTCCAGTCGATTCAGGTCACTGGAAGTCAGCGGCTCGAGCCCGAAACTATTCGCGCTTATGCCAATCTTTCGGTCGGTCAAAGCTACACTGCGAGTTCGCTCGACCAGGCGCTCAAGGACCTTTACGCGACCCAATTGTTCGCGGACGTGACGATTACTGGCGCCAACAGCGGCAACCTGATCATCGCGGTCAAGGAAAACCCGGTCATCAACCGCATCATCCTGGATGGCAACAAGCGCCTCAAGGAAGACAAGATCACCCCCGAAATCAAGCTCGCGCCGAGGCAGATTTTCACGCGTTCGGCGGTTCGCTCTGATGTCGATCGGATCCTCGAACTCTATCGCCGCCAGGGCCGCTTTGCCGCTCGAGTAGAACCCAAGATCGTTCAACTCGACCAGAACCGGGTCGATGTGGTGTTTGAAATTTATGAAGGCGACCTGGCCAAGGTGCGCGCCATCAACGTCCTGGGCAATCAGAAATTCGGCGACGGCCGGTTGCGCAAGGAAATGTACACCAAGGAGGCTGGCGGGCTGCTCGGCTTCTTCAAGTCGAACGACACGTACGATCCCGACCGCTTGGCCGCCGACCAGCAGAAGCTACGCGCCTTCTATCTCACCCAGGGCTACGCCGACTTCCGGGTCGTTTCGGCGCTCGCCGAGCTCACTCCCGATCGCCGCGACTTTGTCATCACGTATGTGATTGAGGAAGGCGCGCGCTACAAATTCGGCACCGTTGGGGCCGACAGCGCGCTTCGCGACTTACCCAACGAACAGATCGTGGGTCTGGTCAAGGTCGTTCCCGGGTCCTGGTTCGACGCTAAGAAAATCGAGGATGCGGTGACCGACGTCGAGGAGGTCGCAGGCAATCTTGGATATGCGTTCGCGGATGTCGGTCCGGCCTATGACCGCGATTCGGAAAAGCGGCTGATGAACGTCAAGATCAAGGTCGGCCAGACTCCGCGCGTTTATGTCGAGCGCATCGACATCACTGGCAACACAATCACTCGCGATAAGGTTATTCGCCGGGAGTTCCGGGTCAACGAGGGCGATGCCTTCAACGCCCTCAAGCTCAAGCGCAGCAGGGATCGCATCCAAAGCCTCGGCTTTTTCCAGGAAGAGCTGGAGATCAAACAAACCGAAGGGTCGGCGCCCGACCGCATCGTGCTAGCCGTCAACGTCGAGGAGAAGCCAACCGGCCAACTACAGTTTTCGGGCGGTTATTCGAGCCTTGAACAATTTGTCATCCAGCTTGGACTGACGGAAAGTAATTTCATGGGCAAGGGTCAGCAGCTCGATGCCTCGGTCAATTATTCTCGCTATTCGAAGTCGGTCCAGCTCGGGTTCGTCGATCCCTATTTTCTCGACAAGCAGATCCTGCTGGGCGGACAAATCTACCGGCGGGATTACAAAAGCTTCAATTTTGTCGGCGGTAGCCGTGAGACTACTTACCAGCAAAACAGCACCGGAGCGGGGCTGCGCACCGGATTCCCGCTCACTGAATATTGGAGTGCCGGCGCGCGCTATAATTTGGTCCAGGACAAGGTTACGCTGAATAAGGCGAGTTTCTTCACCAGCGGCGTTTGCGACCCGCTGAAGGCCGGTCAATATTTGTGCGACGAACTGGGCAGCAGGGTGACGTCGTCGGTCGGGTATTCGTTCTTGTTCGACAATACCAACGGCGTTCGCCCGACCCGTGGCCAGCGATTTTCAATGTCGCAGGACTTTGCCGGCCTCGGCGGAGACGTTCGCTACTTGAGGACGGCGGCCAACGGCACTAAGTTCAAGGGCTTCGGCGGCGGGTTCGTCTTCTCGCTTCACGCCGAAGGCGGGCTGATTGTTCCGCTGCAAAAGGCGCCTGGTGAATTCCGCGATGCAATCCGCCTAACCGACCGCTTTTTCGGCCCGCAACTGCGCGGCTTCGACATTCGCGGGATCGGCCCGCGGGTCAATCGCATTCCCTATAATTTGGATGGCACGCTCAACACCAGCGACGCGCAAACCCAGAACGCGATCGGCGGGCGCGCTTTTTACATGGGTCGGGCCGAGCTTGAATTGCCGACCAATTCGACTCTTCGCGGGGCCGGCATTCGCCCTTCCGTTTTCATCGACGTCGGATCGTTGTGGAAGATCACCCCGCCGCGGCTGACCAACGTCGTTGCTGTGTGCATTCCACTTACGGAGAACACCACCGGCGTACCGTTTCAGATCCTTCCCGACAGCCCGGTGCAGTCGTGTGGCGCCACCACTGGCGTCGATGGTTTCAGCCGCACTCCAGGATCGAAGGAAGTGTTCCTCGGCGATTCGCCCAAGCCGCGTTTGTCGGTTGGGATCGGCTTCAATTGGATTTCGCCCTTTGGTCCTATCCGGATCGATATTGCCAAGGCCCTGCTCAAGCAGGAGGGCGACGACACCAAATTCTTCAGCTTTAACGTAGGAACCTCATTCTAATGAAAAAAATGCTTCTCCCAGCTTTGTTTGCGGCCTCGCTCGTCGCTCCTTCCTCAGCCTCGGCGCAGGCCCTTCCGGCTGCAGTCGTTGCTGTAGTCGACCTCGACAGGGTGACAAGCGATTGCAACGCGTGCAAATCGGCTGCGGCTGCGCTTAAGGCGCAGGCCACCGCGCTCCGGGCGCGTGAAACCTCGCTCGAGGCGCCGCTCAAATCCGAAGCGCAGTCGCTTCAGGCCGCCGCCGATGCGCTTGCCGGCAAGCAGCCCGACGCCGCGCTCCAGGCGCGCGTCAAGGCGTTTCAGACCAGGCAGCAGTCCGGCGCTGAGGAACTCAGCCGCAAGCAGCAGGAAATTCAGCGCAATCAAGAGTATATCCGGCAGCAAATCGGCGCCAAACTCAACCCGATTTACCAGCAGGTGATGCAGCGCCGCGGCGCCAATGTGCTGGTCGAGGTTCAGGCAACACTCGCCACTACCGCATCAATCGATGTCACCGCCGATGTCACCGCTGCTCTCAATGCCAGCCTGCCATCGCTTTCAACCACTGCACCGGCGCAGGCCCAGCAGAAGCCGCAGGGGCGCTAAGCCGCGAATGAGCGAAACCGCGGACAGCGCCGTCACTGGCCAGCTTGATATCCGGCAGGTGATGGCGGCGCTGCCGCATCGCTATCCAATGCTGCTAGTCGATCGCGTCGAGCGGCTCGACAAGGACGTGTCGATTTCCGCGATCAAGGCGGTGACGATCAACGAAAGTTTCTTTCAGGGCCATTTCCCGGATCGCCCGATCATGCCCGGCGTCCTCATCGTAGAAGCGTTGGCCCAGGCCGCGGGGGTGCTCGCGGTCGAAAGCCTCGGCCTCGCGGGGTCGGGCAAGCTGGTTTATTTCATGGCCATCGACGGGGCCAAGTTTCGCACCCCGGTCGAACCCGGCTGCCTGCTCCGACTCGATGTCGAGTTCGTCCAGAAGCGCTCGAGCGTGTGCAAATTCTCGGGCCGCGCGAGCGTCGATGGCAAGCTTGCCGCCGAAGCGAATTTCACAGCGATGATTGCCGATCCGCCGGCGGCCTGAGCTTCCAACTTTCGCCGTAGCGGAGGATCCCGAAGGCGGCGCCGAATTGCTCGCTTTCCAGCAATTCCGCCGGACTGCCATCAGCCAGGATCCCGCCATTGTCCATCAGCAGCACCCGATCGAAGGCGGGCAGGCGGTCGATATCGTGAAGCGCGACCAATGCCGCCGCTCCCGCAGTCACAGCAGCGCGAATTATTTCGAGCGTCCGTAGAACCCAGTAAGGATCGAGATTGCTGAGCGGCTCGTCGAGCAGCAACAGGCGCGGGACGGGGGCCAGCGCTCGCGCCAGAAGCACTCGGGTGCGCTCGCCGGTCGAAAGCCGGTCAACCGGTCGTGTCGCCAGCGCCTCAAGCTCGAACAGCGCGATCATCGCCTCAACCCGCGCCGAATCGGCCACGGGTAGGCCCAATGCAATCAGGTCGCGCGCCGCAACCGGCCAAATGAGATCTCGGCTCGCCGGCAAAAAGGTAAGGATGCGCGAGCGTCTGCCGATGGCGAGGGTCGCTACCGGCTCGCCGGACGCGCTCACCGTACCCTTGATATCCTCGATACCGGCGAGCGCGCGAAGAAGGCTGGTCTTGCCGCTGCCGTTGGAACCAACCAGCGCGACCATTTCGCCAGTGGCGATCGTGAGGTCGGTGACTGCAAGACGTCCATGAAGTCTGATTCCTGAAGCGTGCAGCGCTGACGTCATGCCGTCACCCGCTCACGCATCTTGAGGATGATCATCAGGAACAGCGGAATACCGGCAACGGTGGTCAGCACACCCACCGGGATATTCCGCCCCGCCGGACCGAGCCGAACCGCGAGATCGGCGAGTAGCATCAGGGTCGCTCCGATAAGTGCCGCAGGGCCGAGTGCACGCCCCGGGTGGCCGCGGGTCAATCGGCGAGCGGCGAAGGGTGCGATGAGGCCGACGAAGCCGATCGCGCCGCACACCGAGACGCAGGCCCCAACCGCGACCGAGGACAGGCCGACCACCCATATGGCGAGCCGACGCGGCTGATAGCCGAGGCTGGCAGCGACATCCTCGCCCAATGCGAGCACGTCGAGTGCCTTGGCCTTCGTCAGCAGGATCACGCCGCAAATCGCCGCCGGTACCAGCGCTGCGGCGGCCTGAGGCAGGCTGCGGTCGACAAAACTGCCCATCAGCCACTCGAACGCGTCGTAAAAGGCAAAGGGCGAGGGCGCGAGCGCCAGGAGCAGGCTGGTTGCTGCTCCTGCGGCCAAGGCCAGCGCCAGGCCAGCAAGTAGCAAGGTGGCGGTATCGGCGCGTCTTCCGGCCAGCGCGAACAGCAGGAGCAGCACCGTAAGCGCGCCGAACGTTCCCGCGGCGGCAAGGGCGAGCGAGCTGGTCAATCCGAGCCAATAGCCGCCGAGCACCGCGCCCAGCGCCGCGCCGCTGCTGCTTCCGGTGATATCGGGCGAGGCGAGGGGATTGGCGAACAGTGCCTGGAGCGCTGCGCCGGTCAGCCCGAGCACCGCGCCATAGCCGACCACCAGAAGCGTCCGCGGCAGGCGAATTTGCTCGACGAGCAACCATAAGGTCGCCGGATCAGTTCGGCGCAAAGCGAGCAGCGGGCCGAACGGGAACAGCAGATGGATAACCGCCAGCGCCACGACCGCCAGTCCCAGCATGACCAGCGTTCGGCTCATCGGGCAATTCCGCGCAGGCGCTCGATTTCGGGGATCATTGTCGGACCCAGGCAGGTCCACGGGCGGCCGTCGGTCGCTAAGCTGCGCGCGCCCGACCGGATCACCAGAGGATGATTGAGCCAGACCTGCCCACGCGAATATTGATTGCCGCGATAATTGCTCACTATCAACACCTTGGGTGGAGCTATGACCAAATCCTCCAAAGTCAGTCGAGCGCCGCCGAGCGGTCGCTGGCTGAACCCGGCAAGCCGCATCCACCGAGCACCGAGCGATCCTGGCGCAACGCTGAGCCCGCCACCGGTAACGAAGGCGCCGTCCTTGCCATCGGCGGGCGCGGTCCGGCGCAATGAAGCCAGGCGTTCGAGCCACGGCAGGGCGCGGCGTTCATCGCCAAGCGTACGAGCGACGAGCTCGAGATTGGCTTTGACGTCATCGAGACTCGCCGGGAGTTTCAAGTCGACGCTGGTGAGCTTGAGCCGCCGCGCCAGCAATGCAGTCGAACGGCCGCCTCCGCCCATGGTCAGCACGACATTGGGCCGCGCTTCAATCACCTCCTCGATCGAGCCGCGGTTGCCGGGATAATGGCGAGCGCGCTGCCACAGCATCGACTCTGCCGGATCGCGGGCGAGGTAACTCACTCCAACCACCTCCGCCGGCTTTGCCAGCAGCAGCAGATATTCGTCGGCGCACAGGTTGAGCGAGGCCGCGCGAACAGCAGCGCTAGCGCCGAGGAGTAAAGCGGATGCCGGCAAAGATTCCCCTCCCTTCGGTGCGATAATTGTAAACGTCTTGAAAGCGCGATCCCAATGCGTTGGAAATGCGGGCGAACCCTTCGATCCCCGGGCGAATTGCGTAGGCCAGGCGCGCCGACAGCAGCGTGTAGGCCTTGAGGCTGACCACGTCATAAGGAAAGCTGTCGCGGCGGTCGTCGTGCTTGCCGACGTAGGCCAGCGATGCGCCGTAGGTCAATTTGCCCGCGCTTCCGTCGAGTGCGAGCGAGCCGCTCGATTTTGGTCGGCGAAGTTCGGTCAGCAGGCCGCCTCCAAAATCGTCGGGCTGAGTCGCGCGAAGATAGGCGTAATTGGCACTAAACCGAAGCTGATCCGAGGGATTCCAGCCAAGCTCAAGCTCGACCCCGCTACGGCGACTGGTGCGGGTGCGGTTGATCGTGC
>JBDSRE010000250.1:0-3382 GCA_039929465.1 Sphingomicrobium sp.
ATGTCGGAAGCGGCGCCCACGCCCGCGCCCAGGTCAAATATGAACTCCCGCTCAACGAAGTGGTGTTCGATTTCTACGACCGGCTCAAAAGCATCAGCCGCGGCTATGCCAGCTTCGACTATCACCAGATCGGCCACCGCCCCGGCGACCTCGTCAAGATGAGCGTGCTGGTCAACGCGGCGGCCGTCGACGCGCTGAGCATGATCGTCCACGCCGCCAACGCCGACGCCCGCGGCCGCGGCATGTGCGAGCGCCTGAAAGACTTGATCCCGAGGCACATGTTCAAAATCCCGATTCAGGCCGCGATCGGCGGCAAGATCATCGCCCGCGAGACGATCGGCGCGCTACGGAAAGACGTAACAGCGAAATGTTATGGGGGGGACGCGACTCGGAAGCGGAAGCTGTTAGAGAAGCAAAAGAAGGGCAAGGCGCGGATGCGGGAATATGGTTCGGTGAGTATTCCGCAGGAGGCGTTTATTGCTGCGCTTAGGATGGGCGATGAGGGGTAGGACCCTGATTTCTGCCCCACGATGAACGCAAGCGCGTCATCCACGCCGATGTTTCAGCGCAAATCCAAATAGGACAGCGGTTTTTTGGGGTTGCGGTGCGCCTATGCAGGCGGCGAAAGGGCACTGCCCTCGCCAGTGCCGCAGGGGGCGCCGGCGAGGGAGTCCGCGCACGTTTCTGGGTCGTGCGCGAAAGCCGATGTAGTGGCTATCACGCTGCTGGACGATATTGAAGACCCCTTAACCCGGCGGCGCGGGAATCAGCCTGCGGCGCGCTTGGTGCCGAGGCCGACGACCATCTGATTGGCGCGCTCGTAGGACAAGGGCCGGCCGAACAAATAGCCCTGGATGATGTGGCAGCCGAGGTCGCGCATGCGCTCGAAATCCTCGGCCGTCTCGACGCCCTCGGCAGTGACGGTCATCCGGAAGCTCTGCGCGAGCTGGACGATTGATTGGATGATGGCGACGTTTTCGGGGCGGGTGCCGGCTTCGCGGACGAAGCTGCCGTCGATCTTCAATTTGTGGAACACCGCCTTGTTCAAATATCCGATCGACGAATAGCCGGTGCCAAAATCGTCGAGCGCGATTCCAACCCCGAGCGCGCGCAGGCGTTTGAGCACGTCAAGGGTATGGCCGCTATCGCCGAGGAACACTCCTTCGGTGACCTCGAGCTCGATTCGGTTGCCCGGAACCCGGTGGCGGATGAGCGCTTCGGAGACGATGTTGGGCAGCGCGGGCAAGCTGATCTGCTTGGGGCTGATATTGAGCGCCACGATAATCGGTTCGGGCCAGGTGGCCGCAGCGCGCACCGCTTCCTCGATCACCCAGGACCCGATCGCGGTCATCAGGCCGCATTCCTCGGCCACCGGGATGAAGACGTTGGGCGGGATCAGCCCGCGCTGCGGATGATTCCAGCGGATCAGCGCTTCGAACTCGACCAGTTTCTGGGTCTTGGCGTCGATCAGCGGTTGATACAGCAGATGGAATTGCTTCGTACATACGCTCGCGGTCCAATCATAAGCCCCTTGCCTTAGGCCAAGAGCGTTTATGCCGAGTTAAGGACCGAACCGGTGGAATGGCGCGGCGCAGCGTGGTTCGGCTCGCAATCACCCCCGCCTCCGACTATATCGGCGAGGAACATGGCGAGTGACAGCGCGACCTTAGGCCGGGAGACGGCGTTGCGGCGACGCGGCGGCGGCCGAGTCCTCACGGCGAGCCGCTCGCCCGCTGCTCCAATCGTCCGGGGAATCGGGCTCGACCGACCGTTTTTCGACGACAAGAACCGCGCCTTCTGGATCCTCCAGTCGATCGGTTGGACCGGCTATTTCATGCTTCGGACCCTGTCCGGCTTCGCCAATTCGATGGGCTGGATCTGGATCGTCCATACCCTGCTTCTGACCGCCACCGGCTTCTCACTGACCTTGCTGATGGCGACGCTGTTCCGGCGCCTGATCCGGATGCGCCCATTGTGGACGCTGATCCTCTCGCTGGCCGCAGTGGCAGTCGCCGCCGGGGGCTTTTCGGTCATCGAGACGTGGAGCTACGCGACGTTCCTCAAGCCGCAGTCGAGGCCGGTCGGGTTCGAGTATTTCGGTGCCATCCTGCTCAATTTCTCCCTCCTCGCTGCTTGGGCCGCGCTGTATTACGGGATCAATTACTTCCTCTTGCTCGAGCATGAGATCGACCAGCGCGAGCGGCTCGAGAACCAAGCGTCGAGCGCGCAACTGGCGATGCTGCGTTACCAGCTGAACCCGCATTTTCTGTTCAACACCCTGAATTCGATCTCCACCCTGGTGCTGTTGAAACAGACCGAGCGCGCCAATGCCATGCTTGCTCGCCTGTCGAGTTTTCTGCGCTACACCTTGGTCAATGAGCCGACCGCCAAGGTCACCCTGGCGCAGGAGGTCGAGACCCTGAAACTGTACCTCGAGATCGAAAAGATGCGTTTCGAGGACCGGCTTCGTCCGCATTTTCGGATCGAATCCGAGACCATCGGCGCGCGCCTGCCCTCATTATTGCTCCAACCGCTGATGGAAAATGCGATCAAATATGCGGTTACCCCGCGCGAGCAGGGCGCCGACATCTGGCTCACCGCGACCCATGCCGGACCCAAAGTGCGGATCGAGGTCGCCGACAATGGCGAAGGCGGGGGAGCGGAAATCGCCGCCAGCCCGTCGACCGGGGTCGGCCTGGCCAATATTCGGGACCGACTGTCGCAAGCTTATGGACCCGACCATAGTTTCGAGGCTCGGGCGAACGATCGCGGCGGCTTCAGCGTTATCATCGAAATCCCTTATGAAAGCGGAGACACGGGCGAATGACCATCCGGACCATCCTGGTCGACGACGAGCCCCTTGCGACCCAGGGCATGCAATTGCGGCTCCAAGCGCATGACGATGTAGAAATTGTTGCCACCGCAGCCAATGGCCGCGAGGCCATCCGCCAGGTCAAGACCCACAAGCCCGATCTCGTCTTCCTCGACATTCAGATGCCCGGATTCGACGGCTTTTCGGTGATTCAGGGGCTGATGGACGTCGAGCCGCCACTGTTCGTGTTCGTCACTGCTTATGGCGACCACGCGCTACGCGCCTTCGATGCGCAAGCGGTCGATTACCTGATGAAGCCGGTTGATGAGGACCGACTCGCCGAAACCCTCGACCGGGTGCGTCTGCGCCTTGCCGACCGGCGCAGCGCGGGCGAAGCCGAGCGGCTGATGGAAGCGCTGACCGAACATGCCCCCGAAGCGGCTGAGGAAATCAGCGATGCGGCGCCCGAGGGCCCCGCCGCCAACCGTTATGAAAAGATGATCAACATCAAGGACCAGGGTCAGATTTTCCGGGTCGATGTCGACACTATCGAGCGGATCGACGCCGCCG
>JBDSRE010000251.1:0-3203 GCA_039929465.1 Sphingomicrobium sp.
GGATCAACGCTACTTGGCTGACACCGTGTTGGTCGGGCCGGGCCAGCGCTATGATGTTGTCTGGCTTGCGCGCCGCCCCGGCAAGTGGTTGATCCACTGCCACATCCCGCACCACACATCGAACAACAATGTCGAGATGCGGGGCGGCGGCGGATTTATGGCGATCATCGATGTGAAATAGCGATGTTCCAACGCCGATCAAATCCATACGGGCGGCGACTTTGAGTAAAAATCGGAAAGCGCGAAATGGGCGACCACCTTCGTTTGTGGCAAGACTTCATTAAGGCGAACGGTATGTGCTTTTTCGGCAACCGCAAGTTCACGGTTGGAACGGTCCTGTTAGGCTTCGGCACGCTGACTCTTCGACAAGCTTTCGTGACGTCCGCAATGGGTCGAAAGCTGACGTCTCGCCTCCACCTCAACCCTTCTCCCGCACCTCGGCGATCGCAGCTTTGAGCGTGTCGTAGTCGACGGCGCCGTTCATGACCTTGTTGCCGATGACGAAAAGCGGAGTGCCGGTGGCGCCCAACTGGCCGGCGAGCTGGAAATTACGCTTGAGCTCGGCCTCGATTGCTGCGTCGCTCGCTGGGTTGGGGGCGATGCCTGCGGCTTGCGCAGCGGCAGCGTTGGTTGCTGGGGCCGGGCGGCCGGCTTCCCACAAGGTGTCGTGGAACTGGCTGAAGCGGCCCAGCTTCGATGCAGCGAGCGACAATCGCGCCGATGCCACGCTGTCGGGGCCGAGGATCGGAAGCTCGCGATAGACCAGGCGCAGGCCCTTGTCCTCGGCCAGTAGGCGATCGACGATGGGGTTGCTCGATTTGCAATAAGGGCAGGCGTAATCGAAGAATTCGACCAGAGTGACGTCGGGCTTGGCGGCGCCGCGCCAGCTGCTCGCGAACGGGGTTTCGAGCGCCGCGCGATTTTCGTCGAGCACCGGCTGATATTGCGAATCGCGCAAGGCATCGACGGTATCGGGGAGGATTTGCGGGTCGGCGCGGAGGCCTTCGCGGACAATCCGGCTGCCGAGCATTTGCGGCGCGACGAGCAAGAGCAGTGCGGCAGTGACCAGCGACCCGACAATCCCTCCCGCAATGGCTGCGCCAAACGACCCGCGGCGTTGCGGTGGGAGTGTGGGGAGGGGCGGCGGCGGCGACTCGGTCGGATTATCGCTCACTCTTCCTCGTCTTTCCCGCTCTTCTTCCTCTTCTTGAGCTCGGCCTTGCTGACCAGCGCGATATCCTGCGCCCGAAGCCAGTCAGGCGAATTGGCGGGTATGCCGCGCATAGCCAGTTCGGCGCTTGCAAGCGCGAGCTTGGGCTTGCTTTCGAGGTTACTCCGTTCGGCGGTCGCGAGCTGCGCCCGGGCGACGTCGCCTTCGCGGTCATAGACAATGCCCAACTGGTACCAGGCGAAGGGGTCCTGGTTATCGCGGTTGACCGCGCTCTTGAGCACCGCCTTGGCCTCGGCAAAATTCTTGTAGTCCTCGGTCGCGACCAGCGCATGGCCGAGCATCGCCGAAATCAGCGGCGCGTCGCCCGACGCCTTGACCGCCGCTCGAAGCGGCTCGATCGCTTCGGCGGGCTTGCCGTTTTCGAGCAGGATCTGCCCGTTGAGTTCGAGGAAATAGGGGTCGCCCGGAACCGCCGCCAGCAATGAAGCGGTTTCAGCCAGGGCTTTGTCGGCATAGCCGCCGACATGATAGGCATAAGCGCGGGCATAATGGCCGGCGATACTGTGGTCGCTCTCGGGATATTTGATGACCGCCTGCTTGGGGTCGGAGAAGCCGTAAAGCTTGGCCTTGACCCTCTCGAAGCGCACCTCGAGCGCCGGGTCGAGTGGTTTGTCCCACGCCGCATCGCCGCTGAACGCCTGCTGCAGTGCTGCAATCCGCTCGGACGACAAGGGGTGGGTGCGGTCGTAACTGTCCTTGGCGTAGATCGCGAGGCGGTATTCCTGGTTCTGAAGCTTTCCGAAAAAGGCCAGCATGCCTTTGCCGCTAAGCCCCGCCTTGGACAGGTAAGAGGCGGCGGCCTGATCGGCGCTGCTTTCCTGGGTGCGAGTGAACGCGAGAAACTTGCCGATCGCAGCTTGCTGACCGGCGGCAATGATCCCCATGCCCGCTGCGCCGGCCCCGGCGGCAATCGCAAGCGCACCGAGGATCATCGTCGCGATGGTCATCCCGGTAGCTTCGCGGGCGCCGTCCTGGATTCGGATCGAATGGCCCCCGGCGACGTGGCCAAGCTCATGCGCGACCACTCCCTGGACCTGGCCGACATCATCGGCTGCAAGGATCAACCCCGACTGCAAATACACCACCTGGCCGCGGTCGACGAAGGCGTTGATCGCCGGATCGCCGAGAAGGACAACCTTGGCGCTTTGGGGGTCGAGCCCGGCCGCTTCGATCAGTGGCTTCGACAGGTCGCGGAAAAGCGCCTCGGTTTCGGTATCGCGAAGAAGCCCGGCGTCTTCGGCATAAGCCGGCCGGACCAGCGCCAGCGATAGGACCAGCGCCAGCATCAGCATGCGCGCGAAGCGAGCGGGGCCTGAAGTCATCGCCGCGGACCTACCACGTTTGCGCCTGAACGCCCGATGAAAGTAGACCTCTCAGGAATCGCCGACTGATCGGCACCGGCCTTACGAATCAACCGAAGGTGCGCTGCCACCAGCCCCCGCGGCGCTCGCCGTCGTCCTCGCCCTCACCGCTGTCGTTGGCATTGTCGCTATTGGCGGCGGCCGGAGCGGCCCTGACCTTGGACTTGGCTCCGGGTTTTGCTTTGGCCGTGCTCGCCGGGGCAGGAACTGGAGCCTTGGCGTTGGCACGGCCCTTGGGCTTGGTCGGCTCGGGATCGGGCGCAGGGTCGGGTGCTTGGTCGGATGCTGGCGCCGCCACCGACTCGGCCTTGGCCTTACTTTTTGCCGGAGCCTTGAGCGCGGGCTTCTTTGCCGGAACCGCGGCGGGCGTTTCCTCGGGGGCTTCTGCGGCAGCCTCGACTGGGGGAGCTTGCTCCTCTTGCTTGGCGGTGGCCGGCTTGCGGCGGCGGCCCTTGGGCTTGGCGTCTTCGATCGGAGCAATGGCGGCGATCGGCTGTTCGTCGTCGATCGGGGTGTCGATCATCGGCGAGCTGTCGGGCTCGACCACCGATCCTTCGCGCGGCTTGCGCGATCCGCGCGAGCGGCGCCGGCGGCGATCGCCAGACGGCGCT
>JBDSRE010000252.1:0-2822 GCA_039929465.1 Sphingomicrobium sp.
CCAAGGCCGAAAAGATGGCCGAGGACGCTTAGGCAGTGGCCGACCTTCATTTCGAGCTGGTGACCCCCGACCGCCAGGTGATGTCCGAGGACGTCTACATGGTCGTGGTTCCGGGTACCGAGGGCGACAGCGGCATCATGGCCGGTCATGCGCCTTACATGACGACGCTTAAGAATGGCGAGATCGCGGTTTACCGAACCAGCAGCGGAGAGCCCGAAAAGATTAAGGTCAGCGGCGGCTTCGCCGAAGTCGGCGACAAGGGTCTCACCATCCTCGCGGAGAGCGTCGAGGTCTGACTCCGGCCAATTAGCTTTTTTGAAGGGTTTCCTGCCTATTCACCATGCCGTGTTCCGGAATAACCGCATGGCAGGGAAAAAATGAGCGCATTCGGCAAGCGTGGCGGAATCAGTGGCGGGCGGCCCAGTTTCGGAGTCGCCAAGCCAATGAAGAGCGGCGTCACGATGCCCGCGGCGGTCAACAATGCCGAGGGCGGCGCTCAATTCCCACCGCTGGAAGACCTGTCATCACCACTCGAAGGAGCGGGCGCCGACGATGGTTTGCCATTGGGCGCGATGGACCGCCTCACCGCGCGCCAGAACAGCACTGGCGATGCGGCTTCGTCCAAACAGGAAGGGTTCGAAGCCGCGGTCCACAGGATCAAGGAACAGGTCCTTCCCAGACTGCTCGAACGGGTCGACCCCGAAGCCGCGGCGACGCTCAAGAAGGACGAGCTTGCCGAGGAATTCCGGCCGATCATTTCCGAAGTTCTTGGCGAGCTCAAGATCAACCTAAACCGGCGCGAGCAATTTGCACTCGAAAAGGTGCTGGTCGATGAATTGCTTGGCCTCGGCCCGCTCGAGGAACTACTCGCCGACCCGGCCATCAGCGACATCATGGTCAACGGCCCGCTGCAGACGTTCATCGAGCGCAAGGGCAAGCTCGAGATCGCCAAAATCCAATTCCGCGACGAGGAACATCTATTCCAGATCGCCCAGCGCATCGTCAACCGGGTCGGCCGACGAGTCGACCAGACCACGCCGCTGGCCGACGCGCGCCTCCCCGACGGCAGCCGAGTCAATGTCATCATCCCCCCACTGTCACTTCGCGGCACCGCCATTTCGATCCGTAAATTCTCCGAAAAGCCGATCACCCTCGACATGATGAAGGGCTTCGGATCGATGTCGGACAAGATGGCGACCGTGCTCAAGATCGCCGGCGCGTCGCGGATGAACGTGATCATCTCGGGCGGTACCGGATCGGGTAAGACCACCATGCTCAATGCCTTGTCGAAAATGATCGACCCGGGCGAGCGTGTCATCACCATCGAGGACGCTGCCGAACTCCGGCTCCAGCAGCCGCACTGGCTGCCGCTTGAAACCCGCCCGCCCAACCTTGAAGGCCAGGGCGCGATCACCATCCGCGACCTCGTCATCAACGCCCTTCGCATGCGCCCCGACCGAATCATCCTGGGCGAGGTTCGTGGGCCTGAGTGTTTCGACCTTTTGGCCGCGATGAACACCGGCCACGACGGTTCGTGCGCGACGCTCCACTCCAACTCCCCACGCGAATGTCTCGCTCGGATGGAGAACATGGTCATGATGAGCGACATCAAGGTGCCCAAGGAGGCGATTTCGCGCCAGATCGCGGATTCGGTCGACCTCATCGTCCAGGTCAAGCGCCTCCGCGACGGGTCGCGCCGGACCACCAACATCACCGAGGTCATCGGCATGGAAGGCGACGTCATCGTCACCCAGGAATTGTTCAAATTCGAATATCTCGACGAGAGCGCCGAAGGCATGATCATCGGCGAATATCGCTCGATGGGCCTGCGCCCCTACACACTCGAAAAAGCCAAGATGTTCGGCTTCGACCAGCCCTATCTGGAAGCCTGCCTCTAGCTTTCGGTCCCGGCGCGGTCACCGATCCAACGTAGCGCCTGTCTTGCCACCGACGTTCCACTCGGCCATCCTTGCGCCTTCCCGCCCAAGGAGCCCGAATGACCCGCCGAATTGCCTTGCTCGTTCTCGCCGCCGCACTCCCCGCTTGTGCCGCAATGCCGGTGCCGCCCGCTCCTGTACAGCAATCCGGGCTTCAGGCGGCGATCGCCTCCCCGTCGCGCTCCGCCGACAATGTCGTGCGCGACCGCTACCGCCACCCGGCCGAAACCCTGGCTTTTTTCGGCGTCAATCCAGGCGATACCGTGGTTGAAATATGGCCCGGTGGAGGCTGGTACAGCGAAATTCTCGCACCCTATCTGGCTGCTGGAGGCGGCACCTATATTGCTGCCGCATCCGAGCGCGGGCTGGCCGGAGTCACCAAACTCGCGGCCGCCAGTCCGGCGCAGTTCGGGACCGTTAGAACCGCCGATTTCCCAGCCCTCGCGACGGGCGGCACCCCGGTGGCGGCAGGCAGCGCGGACGTCGTCCTGACCTTCCGCAACGTCCATAATTGGATGATTGGCGACAAGCCGTTCGATGCCGACGCCTTCCGTCAGATGTACGCCATGCTCAAGCCCGGCGGAACGCTCGGCGTGGTCGAGCACCGGCTTCCTGCAGCCGCCGACGATGCGCGCCAGCTCAAGAGCGGCTACGTCAAGGTTTCGACCGTCCGCCGCCTCGCCGAAGCCGCCGGCTTCCGCCTCGTCGCGGCGAGCGAAATCAACGCCAATGCCAAAGACAGCGCCGACTGGGCCGAAGGCGTGTGGACCCTGCCGCCATCGTTTGCACTCAAGGATCAAGACCGCGCCAAATATGCGGCGATCGGCGAAAGCGACCGGATGACGTTGAAGTTCGTCAAACCGCGCTAAGCGGTTTGCGGTCGGC
>JBDSRE010000253.1:0-3456 GCA_039929465.1 Sphingomicrobium sp.
ACGGGCAAGCGGGACATGGCGCTTCCTAGCTGGAGGTGATTGGCCTCGCGTTATAGATGCTAGCCAGCCCGCTGCAAGCGACAACCACGCCTGCTGCAAGCGTCACGGAATGGTTCATCAACCCGACAGCATTGTAACCTTCGCGCAACAGGCGGGGGTTAAGTGAACCCGTCCATTGGAACTATCGCTACCAAAGAGCTATATCCCATTGGCAAGGAGTCGTTTTCACGTGCGGCACAGGGGTAAACAGTTCGGGATCTTGGCCGGTGCGTTGAGCGCCGCGGCCCTGCTCGTCCTCCCCGCAATGGCCGCCGGCAAACCCGAAGCCAAGCGTCCGCCGGCGATTTCGCTGTCGTTCGACCGGGTCGGCAGCTTCACTCCGGCAACCGCCGATCCCAAGCTTGCCGCCGCCTTCGCCAATCGCGGCAATGCGCTGACCGATTTCAAATTCACCCCCGCCGCGCCGAAGGGCCGTCCGTCGCAGGTCCGCGTCGCGATCCGCGCCCGCGCCGAATCGGGCGGTCGCTCGGCTGATTCGCTGGCCTCGACCGTCGGGCTGGTGACGCCCGCTAGCTACAATCTCGGGGTTTCGGTCGGCTGGCGCCGGTTTGCAGTGACTGGCGATGTCGCCAAGCTTCGGGCGGTCGGAATTGCCGCCGGTGGGCGCGAAACCGCCGTCGTCGGGGTCAATTATTCGCTCAACAAGCGGATTACCGGCCGCGTTGCCGCTGTCGCCGAGCGCGGCGACGGGACCCAGGCCCCGGCGCTTGGCCGCGACAAGGCCTATGCGCTCGATGTCGGCGGCGCTTATGCGCTGAGCCGCAGCATCGCGCTGACCGGCGGCGTCCGCTACAAGGTCGACCGCGAACGCCAATCGACCCTGAAGGACGATCGCCGCGACAGCCAGGCGGTCTACGTCGGCACTGCGTTTAAATTCTAAGCACTGAAATCGTGACCCACCTGGCCACCGTGCGCGATCGAATCGCCGCGTCGGCCAAGCTCGCGCGGCGCTCGCCGACGGATATCGCCCTGATTGCGGTGTCCAAGACCCGTACCGTCGATCAAATCGAGCCGCTGATTGCCGCCGGCCAGCGCGACTTTGGCGAAAGCCGGGTGCAGGAGGCTGCCGACAAGTGGCCCGCGCTGCGCACCGCGCATCCCGACATCCGATTGCACATGATCGGCCAGCTTCAATCGAACAAGGCGGCCGACGCCGTGGCCTTGTTCGATACGATCCATTCGCTCGACCGGCCCTCACTGCTCGATGCCTTGTCCAATGCCGCGGTCAAGGCGAGCCGCTTCCCGACCTGCTTCGTCCAGGTCAACGTCGGGGCGGAAGAGCAGAAAGGCGGCATCGCCCCGGCCGACCTCGGCGGGTTCCTCGCCGCCGTCCGCGCCTCGCCGCTGCCGCTCGCCGGGCTGATGTGCATCCCTCCGGCCAGCCACGAACCCGCACCGTACTTCGCCTTTCTCATTGACTTGGCGCGGCGGCATGACGTCACTGGGCTGTCGATGGGGATGAGCGCGGATTACGAGATTGCGGTCCAGCTTGGTGCGACCCATGTCCGCGTCGGATCGGCGCTGTTCGACTAGAGCAAATGCCCGCTGCGGTTGCGCTTGGTGTCGATATAATCGGCATTGTGCGGATTGACCGGCATGTGATGCGCCACGCGCTCGGCGACCCTGATCCCTTCGCCTTCCAGCCCAGCGACCTTGGCCGGATTGTTGGTCAGCAAGCGAACCGCGTCCGCCCCCAGTGCGCGCAGCATCGCCGCCGCGGTCGCATAATCGCGTTCGTCGTCGGCAAAGCCAAGCCGACGGTTGGCATCGACCGTGTCGAGCCCGCGATCCTGCAGCGCATAGGCGCGGATCTTGTTGGCCAGCCCGATCCCGCGGCCTTCCTGGCGCAGGTAGAGCAGGATCCCGCCGCCGGATTCGGCGATCAGCCGAAGCGCTTCCTTCAGTTGCGGCCCGCAGTCGCATTTCAGGCTGCCGAACACGTCGCCGGTGAGGCATTCGCTGTGCAACCGCACCAGCGGCGGCTTGCCCGCCGGCGCTCCGATCACCAGCGCGACATGTTCCGACCCGGTCGATGGCTCGCGGAAGGCGACAACCTGCGCGTCGCCGACTCCTTCAATGGGAAGCCGCGCCCGCGCCGCAATTTCCGCCACCGCGGGCCGCAGAATGTCGTCTGGCATGACTTCAGTGGCGCTCGACGCATCACCGTCGACCAGCCATAACGCCGGCAGCAGCCCCGCCAGGCGGGCTAGCCGCAGTGCCGCCTTGGCGTCGGCTTCATCGCCGACTGCCTCGACCTTCAGCGGCCCCGGAACGAAGCGGTCGAAATCTAGCCCAGGATCGGCGATGGCGCGCACCAGGTCGCGGTCGAGCCAGGCACAGCGCGCCACCCTGACCGGCTCGCTTCCCGCCGCGTCGCGCTGATTGCCCAACCCTAACGCCGCCGCGCGCTGGCCGCTGATCAATATTGCCGCCGCGCCGCCCGGATCGGCCAGTGCCAGCGTCGCGCCGCTCGCGGTCTCGACCGACAGGATGGCAATTGCACCGACCCGTACCGCGCGTCCGCCGCGCAGCGCGGCGATGGCGACTTCGAGCGGCGCGCGGCTCAACAGTCGATGTCCACGACCAGGGGGACATGGTCCGACGGCCGCTCCCACGACCGCACCGGCTCATGCACCGCATGCGCCACCGCCTGGCCCGCAAGGCTCGGACTGGCCCACATATGGTCGAGCCGCCGGCCGCGGTCGTTGACGGTGAAATCGGGCGATCGATAGCTCCACCAGGTGAAGCAACGCTCCGGCGCAGGGACGAACCGCCGGCCGAGGTCGACCCAATCGTGCGCCGCCTGCAATTTGCCCAGCGCCTCGATCTCGATCGGGGTATGGCTGACCACGTCGATCAGCGCCTTGTGGCTCCACACGTCGCATTCCAATGGTGCGACGTTGAAGTCGCCGACGATCAAGGTCGGCTCGGCCAGGTCTTCCGACCAGCGGGTCATGCGCTCGATGAAGTCGAGTTTCTGCCCGAACTTGGGGTTGAGCTTGCGGTCGGGAATGTCGCCGCCCGCGGGAACATAGACATTCTCCAGCCGAACGCCGCAATCGAGCCGAGCGCCGACGTGGCGGGCTTCTCCATTGTCCTGCCAGTCGTGGCGGCCCTCGTCGTGCAGCGGCAGCCTGGAAATGATCGCCACCCCATGATGCATCTTCTGCCCGTTGAGCATCTGGTGGCGATAGCCGAGGCGGTGGAAAAGCTCGGCCGGAAATACCGAATCCATCGCCTTGGTTTCCTGCAGGCACAGGACATCGGGCGCCTCCTCAACCAGGAGCCGCTCGACAATGCCTGCGCGGGCGCGCACCGAATTGATGTTCCAGGAGGCGATCTTAAGCTTGGGCACCGAAAGGGCTTAGCGCCTTGAGCGCCGCCTCACAAAATAAA
>JBDSRE010000254.1:0-3800 GCA_039929465.1 Sphingomicrobium sp.
AAACGATGCGCGCCGAAGCGCAGGCCCATATCGATCAGATCAATGCCGCGACCGCCTTGCTGCGCCGGTTCCTCGACTGGGATCGGGCGCACAAGCGGCTCGACGAATTGAACGCCATGGTCGAGGATCCGACCCTTTGGGACGATCCCAAGGGCGCGCAGGAAGTGATGCGCGAACGCCGCCGGATCGAGGAAGCATTGGGCGCGACCGAGAAGATCGAGACCGAACTCAAGGACATTGTCGAGCTGATCGAGATGGCCGACGCCGAGGGCGATAGCGGGATGGTCGATGACGGCGCCAACAGCCTCGCCGAGCTCGCTGAGCGCGCTGAACGCGACAAGGTCGCAGCGCTTCTGGCGGGCGAGGCCGATGCCAATAACAGCTATGTCGAGATCAATGCCGGGGCAGGCGGCACCGAAAGCAACGACTGGGCCGCGATGCTGCTGCGGATGTACAGCCGCTGGGGCGAGCGCCACGGCATGAAGGTCGAGGTGGTCGACCATCATTCGGGCGAACAGGCCGGGATCAAGTCGGCAACGATCCTGATCAAGGGCGACAATGCCTATGGCAATCTCAAGGTCGAGGGCGGAGTTCACCGGTTGGTGCGGATTTCGCCCTATGACAGCTCGGCGCGCCGCCACACCAGCTTCGCAAGCGTGTGGGTCTATCCTGAGGTCGACGACGATATCGACATCGAAATCAATGAAAGCGACCTTAGGATCGACACCTATCGCGCGTCGGGCGCCGTCGGGCAGCACATCAATACCACCGACAGCGCGGTTCGGATCACCCATATCCCGACTAACATCGTGGTCCAGTGCCAGAACCAGCGATCGCAGCACAAGAACCGCGCCGAAGCGATGAAGCAGTTGAAGGCCCGCCTGTACGAGGCCGAACTCCAGCGCCGCGAGGCCGAGGCCGACGCCAGCGCTGCAAGCAAGACCGACATCGGCTGGGGCCATCAGATCCGCTCCTACGTCCTTCAACCCTATCAGCTGGTCAAGGATTTGCGAACCGGAGTCACATCGACCGCGCCCGGCGACGTCCTCGACGGCGACCTCGACCGCTTCATGGCCGCGGCCTTATCGCAGCGCGTGACGGGTGAGAAAGTCGAGGTCGAGGATGTGGAGTAAACCAATCCAGTTCCTCGTTCGTCCTGAGCGGAGCGCGAAGCGCGCAGTCGAAGGGCGTCACGAACGACCGTCTCAGAAACGCCCTTCGATGGAGCCGATCCTGAACAACGCCGCAGGCGGCGTCGGAGGGCTCAGGACGAACGCGTCTTTGATCGCGCTTATCCTCGCCCTCACCGCGTGCAACGCTGCCCCAAACGAACCGCATTTCCCAAAGGCTGGCCGCGACATCGCGCCGGTCGTTTCCGATCGCTTTTCGACCGAGGATGCGCGCGACCGGCTGGGCGAAGCCGAACAGGTGATGGTGCTGGCCGGCGTGAAACCCGGCATGTCGGTTGCCGATGTCGGCTCGGGCGAGGGCTATTACACCGTCCGCCTGGCGCCGGTGGTCGGAGCCAAGGGCCGGGTTCTGGCCGAAGATATCGACGCCCAGGCACGCGATGCGCTGACCGACCGGGTCCAGCGCGAGCGGCTGGACAATGTCGCGGTCAAGCTCGGCGCGCCCGACAATCCGATGCTCCCGCCGGGAAGTTTCGACCGCATCTTCCTCGTCCACATGTATCACGAAGTGCAGTCGCCTTATGCCTTCCTATGGCATTTGCGGCAGGCGGTGAAGGCGGACGGTCAGGTCATCGTCGTTGACAGCGATCGGCCGGTTAAACATCACGGCACCCCGCCAGCCCAGCTGCAATGCGAATTCGCCGCATTGGGCCTGCGCCCGGTCAATTATCAGAAGCTCGAAGGCAGCGATGTCTATTTCGCCGCCTTCAAGGTCGCCGCGCCCCGCCCCGCGCCGGACAAGATCAAGGCGTGCGAGTTGCACAGTTGAAATGAACCTTCTCGCAATCACAGTCACGGCTTTGGGATTGGCCTTCATTGCTTGGGGCGCAGTCCCGTTCGCCTGGTTTGAACGGCGGCACTCCGCAAAGTTACGGGCCCGGCGCGGGCGCGGCACCGATCGCTACCACGATGAACTAAGGGCGCTTGAGGCCTATACCCCTAAGCACCGCCGGTTGATCATGTTTGGGATCGGTGGGGCATTACTTACAACTGGCCTGGGCGAATTATTCAAGTTCTGACGACGCTCGTTCCGATGTCACGGTCCAACGATCACTTACAGAAACCCCATCTGCCGCATGCTCGAGCAATCCTGGCCGGCGAACACGAGATGTCGAGCAAGGAGCAGTCGAGCGCTTCGGCGGCGGCGGCGAGGCGGCGGGTGGCGGCGCAATCCGAGCGGCTTGGCTGGGCGTCGCCGCTGGGGTGATTGTGAGCAAGCACAATCGCCGCGCTACGGTGGCGCGCGGCGTCGGCGATGATCGTGCTGAGCGGGAAATCCGCGCCGCTTTCGTCACCCTGGTGGCGCGAGATATGGAGGCAGCGCGATTGGTCGTCGACATGCGCCACCCACAGGCTTTCGCGACGCTGGTCTGAATCCGCCAGGCATCCGGCGAAAAACGACCTGGCCGAAGCCAGGCTCTCGAGTTTCAGTGGTTGTTCGACACGCTGATACCGCATGCATCAAAGCTACCCGCAGGGGCGGCGAACGCCAGCGCAACCGAATCCGCTGTGGCGCCAAAATGGACCTGTCTTCGCCCCTTGGAGTGGCGCCGGAGCCCGTCTAGGGTACGTCCGACATGCGCCAATATCTCGACCTCATGAGCCAAATCCTCGACCACGGCGTGGCGCAGGAGGACCGCACCGGCACCGGCACATTGTCGCTCTTCGGGGCGCAGATGCGCTTCGACTTGGCGGACGGCTTTCCATTGCTGACGACCAAAAAACTCCACCTACGCTCGATCATCGTCGAATTGCTGTGGTTCCTGCGCGGCGACACCAACATTGCCTGGCTAAAGGAGCGCAAGGTCCGAATCTGGGACGAATGGGCGGACGAAGCGGGCGATCTCGGCCCGGTCTATGGCAAGCAATGGCGCGACTGGGAAAGCGCCGACGGCCGCCACATCGATCAGATCGCGGGGCTTGTCGAGCTCATTCGGAGCGATCCGTATTCGCGGCGGCAGATCGTCACCGCGTGGAACCCGGGCGAACTGGATCGAATGGCGCTGGCGCCGTGCCATTGCCTGTTCCAGACGCAGGTCGCGGCCGGGCGCCTCAACCTCCAGCTGTATCAACGCAGCGCCGATTTCTTCCTCGGCGTGCCGTTCAACATCGCCAGCTATGCGCTCCTCACCCATTTGCTGGCGCGGGAGTGCGGGCTCGAGCCTGGCACCTTCGTGTGGACCGGAGGCGACGTGCATTTATATTCGAACCACCTCGAACAGGCGCGGCTGCAGCTGATGCGCGGCCCGCGGCCGCTGCCCCGGCTGATAATCAAGGACCGTGAGCAGGGGCTGTTCGAATATGAAGCCGAAGACTTCCAGTTCGAGGGCTACGATCCCCATACCCACATTGCCGCGCCGATTGCTGTCTAACTTTTTCCCCAGAAATAACGGCGCCGGAATGAACCCTTTGGCGTTACGCTGCGTTAGATGTTGCTGTTAGTTCAAGGAGGAAAGACATGATTCAGAAGATCGCCACCGTCGCGCTCATCGGCACCGCGCTCGCGCTTGCCGCCTGCAACACCGTTCGCGGCGCCGCGCGCGACGTCAATTCGGTTGCCAATTGCACTGAGAACACGGTCAACGGCCGCAACTGCTAAGAAGCGGTTTC
>JBDSRE010000255.1:0-7544 GCA_039929465.1 Sphingomicrobium sp.
GCGAGAAAGGACGACGCCAGCACATTGTGCGATTCGATCAAGCGCTCGGGCGGCCATTGTTTCGTCCGCACGATGGCCGGCGACCGGCCGATGCAGATCGCGTCGCGCTAGGACGAGATGCCGACGACCAGTTCGAGGCAGGCCATGCGCATCGCGACCCCCATTTCGACCTGAAGCGCGATCAGCGAGCGCTGAGGATCGTCGGCGATCTCATCAAGGATTTCGACCCCGCGGTTGATCGGGCCGGGATGCATTACTAGCGCCTTGGGCGCGGCGCTCGCCAGGCGCTCGGCGGTGAGGCCGTAGTGCCGCAGATATTCGCCAGGCGCATCCCCCAGTTCATTCTCAAGCCGTTCGCGCTGGACTCGCAGCATCATCACCACGTCCGCGCCCGCTACGGCCTCATCAATGGTCAGCGTTGGGATTCCGCCCGGCATCAGCTCGGGCGGTCCCGCCAGCCGTACCTCGGCGCCGAGCCGGAAGAGGAGCGCGGCGTTGGAGCGCGCCACCCTGCTGTGTTTGATGTCGCCGCAGATGGCGACCTTCAGCCCGTCGAGTGAGCGTATCCGCTGCCGCAACGTGGCAGCGTCAAGCAGGGCCTGAGTTGGATGTTCGTTGGTCCCGTCGCCGGCATTGATTACCGGCGCGTCCATGATCAGCGCGGCGGCGGCGGCAGCGCCATTTTCAGAATGGCGGATGACCAGTGCATCGGGCCGCATCGCATCCAACGTCCGCGCCGTGTCGTCGAGAGTCTCGCCCTTGCGCACCGAGCTTTGTTCGACCGGAAGCGTGACGACCGCCATCCCGAGCCGATAGGCGGCGGTGGCGACGCTCATCAGCGTCCGAGTCGAATTTTCGTAGAACAGATTGAACAGGATTCTGCCGTCGAGCGCCTTCGATGATCGCCCGGCGCGGTTCTCGGCTATGAAATGTTGGGCCCGCTCAATCAGGGAAGCGATCTGGTCGTCGCTGAGCGAATCGATGGTCAGTAGGTCCACGAGCGCGCTTGTTATTGCGGCTGGGGCAAGTTGGCCAGCGCATCGATCGCGCCTTGCAGGATATGGGCGGCGGCAAGCGCATCGACTTTCTCGGCGCGGCGTGCACGGCTGACGTCGGCGGCAATCATCGCCCGCTCGACCGCCTGGGTCGACCAGCGCTCGTCCCATAGCAGGGTGGGGAGGCCGAGTGGAGCGAGATTGCGCGCAAAGGCGCGGACCGATTGCGTGCGTGGGCTATCGCTGCCGTCCATGTTGAGCGGCAGGCCGACGACCAGTCCGACGATGGTTTCTCGGGCGATGAACGCGCGCAACGCCTCGAGGTCTTTGGTGAACTTGGATCGGGCAAGGGTTTCAGACGGGCCGGCGAAATGCCAGCCGGGGTCGCAAATGGCGAGGCCGATGGTCTTGGTACCAACGTCGAGCCCGGCGAGCTTTCCGCCGTCGCCGAGGGTGACTGCGAAGTCAGCAGGGGCAGCAGCGATCACCGCTCCCACGCCGCAAGCCGCCGCTCGGCGTCGCGCCGAATTGCGCCCCAGAACAAGGCATAATCGTAAACGTGATAATTGTTGCCGGGAAGCACATATGGACCAAGCGCCGGGATCGCGCCGTCGAGGATCAGCAGCCCGTTATCGCAATGCGCGCCGACCGTTGCCGGATCGAGGGTGGCGGATGTCAGGGTCGCGGTCGGGACCAGCGTGCCCGGATTGTCGGCGGGAGCCGCCGCTCCGTCGATCGTCCCGCTGATCGGATTGGTGCAGATCATGTCTTCGCGCTTGCGTTTCCCGCCCGCAAAGCCGGCGCTGTCCTGATAGCTCGACAGCGCCAGGTTGGGATTGGCGGGCTCGCCAAAGCTCATCCACGACAGGATGCAGCGCGAATCGGCGGGCGTCCGACAGGCGGGCAGACCGAGCGCTGGAAGATCGGCGGTATGGCTGATCGGCCACCCTGCGACATAGGCCGCGACGATGCGCTTTTCGATCGCTTTACCTGCGACCTTGTCCTTGAGCAGGCGCATCAGATGGAGCGAGCCCTGGCTGTGCCCGGCGAGGATAATCGGCCGATCGCCGCTCTCCGCGACGAAACGGTCGAACGCATCGGCAACATCGCCATAGGCAAGGTCGAGCGCCGCCCGCGCGTCTTTGCTGTCGAGGAGAAAGGCACCGAAGGCCGCCTGACGATAGCGCGGTGCCCAGATTGCACCGACCCCATTGAACGCGCTCGACTGGCTCTGGGTGAACAGCCGGGTACGAAATTCGTTGTCGCTCGCAAGCACGATCGGCGCGTTCCACCGTTCGCGCTGGAGGTAGGTCGTCGGGTGGATATAAAAGACCGCTGCCCTGTTGCGGTCCGCAGTCGCGGCGAAGCCATCGGGGAGCCAGCCAGACGGGTCTTTTTCCTTGCCCGGATGCGCTAGCCAATTCGCTGAATCGGCGTAGTTGGGGCGATGCTCGCCCGCTGGCGGAGGCACATAATGCCCCTTGGGCGTTGCGCCCTTGAGCAGGACCGCTCCGCCATATTGAAACATTGCAAAGGCCCCCGCGACCGCGATCAGGGTCAGGACCAGGACGGCAATCAGGAACCGGCGGGCGCACATTCGGCCCAGCGGTTAGGCAAGCGCTGCTCAATTGTCACGGGGCAGGGATAGAAAACGGCGCCGCCGCGTTGAACTCGGCGGCACACACAAGGAGCATATACAATGAGTATTTTCGGCAAGATCAAGGACGCGATTTTTGGGCATAGGAGCGTGCAGGCCCAGGTTCCCGAAGGCGCCGGCGCGCCCAGTTTCGACCCCAATGCGCAGAATGTCGATGTCGGCGCGGTGCTCGACAACCTTGCCCAGTCCCACGATGGCGGCGGCAATTACAAGACTTCGATCGTCGACCTGCTCAAGCTGCTCGACCTGGATTCAAGCTTTTCGGCGCGCAAGGAGCTCGCCAATGAGCTCAACGTCCATGTCGGTGCGGACGGCAGCGCCGAGGAGAATCTCGCGCTGCACAAGGCGGTAATGCAGAAGCTGGCCGAAAATGGCGGGGTCGTCCCGGCCAGCATGCGCGACTAATCGTCGCATCTTAACGAAAAAATTGGGCCGGGAGGGCGCTTGCCGCCTTTCCGGCCCTTCGTTATCGCGCTTGTCGCAATGAGCGTGAACACAGATCAGGTCCGGCACATCGCCAAGCTAGCCCGAATCGCGATGAGCGATGAGGAACTTGATCGGCTGGTGCCCGAACTCAACAACATCCTCGGCTGGGTCGAGCAATTGGCCGAAGTCGACACCGACGGAATAGAGCCGCTGACCGCGGTCATCGACCTCAAGCAGCGGCTTCGCGACGACGTCGTCACCGATGGCGATATCCAAAGTGACATCCTCGCCAATGCCCCCGGTGCTCAGCACGGATTCTTCGCCGTGCCCAAGGTGATTGAGTGATGTCCGAACTGACGTCCAAGACTATCGCGGAACTGCGCGACGGATTTGACTCGGGTGATTTCTCGGCGCGCGAGATTGCTGAGGACTTCAATGCCGCGGTCGCCGGTGCTCGGGCGCTCAACGCCTTCACCGTCGAGACGCCCGACGATGCGCTCGCCTGCGCCGATGCGGCTGATCAGGCGCGGGGCAAGGACAAGCTCGGCGCGCTCGCCGGCATTCCTCTTGGGATCAAGGACCTGTTCGCTACGAAGGGGGTCGATTCGACCGCCGGAAGCCACATTCTCAAGGGTTTCAAGCCACCCTACGAAAGCACCGTCACCGCCAACCTCCGCCGCGCCGGTGCAGGGATGCTGGGCAAGCTCAACATGGACGAATTCGCCATGGGCTCGTCCAACGAGACCAGCCATTATGGCCCCGTCAACAGCCCGTGGCGGCGGGCGGGAAGCAATGTCGCGCTCACTCCCGGTGGAAGCTCGGGCGGGTCGGCGGCGGCGGTCGCGGCCGGAATCGTGCCCGGCGCGACCGGAACCGACACCGGCGGCTCAATCCGCCAGCCTGCGGCCTTCACGGGTATTTGCGGGATCAAGCCGACCTACGGCCGCTGCAGCCGCTGGGGCGTGATCGCCTTCGCCAGTTCGCTCGACCAAGCCGGGCCTATGGCCAAATCGATTCGCGACTGCGCGATCCTCCTTGAAGCGATGGCCGGGTTCGACCCAAAGGATTCGACCTCGCTCGATTTGCCTGTCCCCAAGTGGGAAGCGGGTTTATCGAGCGATCTCAAGGGTAAGCGGGTTGGTATTCCCAAGGAATATCGGATCGATGAAGTGCCCGGTGAGATCAATGCGCTATGGGACCAAGGCATCGAATGGCTTCACGACGCCGGCGCCGAGCCGATCGAGATCAGCTTGCCCCACACCAAATATGCGCTTCCGACCTATTATATCATCGCCCCGGCCGAGGCCTCGTCCAACCTCGCCCGCTATGACGGGGTTCGCTACGGTTTACGCGAAATAGGCGTGAAGAGCCTCGACGACATGTACGGCGCGACCCGAGCGGCGGGCTTCGGCGAAGAGGTAAAACGCCGGATTATGATCGGTACCTATGTTCTGTCGGCCGGATTTTACGACGCCTATTTCACCAAGGCGCAGAAGGTTCGAGCGCTGATCAAGCAGGACTTTCGCAAGGCGTTCGAGCAGTGCGACATCATCCTGACCCCGACCGCGCCGTCGGCCGCCTTTGGTCTTGGCGAGACCACGGACCCGCTAGCGATGTATTTGAACGACGTGTTTGCGGTTCCCGCAAGCCTCGCTGGATTGCCCGCGATGTCGGTCCCGGGCGGGCTCGACAGCAACGGCCTCCCGCTCGGCCTCCACCTCATCGGCAATGAATGCGACGAGCAAGGCGTGCTCAACGCCGGTCTAGCGATTGAGGATCGCGCCGGGTTCACGGCAAGGCCGGAGAAATGGTGGTGACCGACTATCGCATCACAGGCGACACCGGCGAGTGGGAGGTGGTGGTTGGACTCGAGGTCCACGCGCAGGTGACCTCGGACGCGAAGCTCTTCTCAGGCGCCGCCACTGAATTCGGGGCCGAGCCCAATACGCAGGTATCGCTGGTCGATGCGGCGATGCCGGGGATGCTTCCGGTGCCCAATCGCGAATGCATCCGCCAGGCGGTGCGCACGGGCATGGCGATCGGGGCGAAGATCAACGCCTGGTCGCGCTTTGACCGGAAGAATTATTTTTACGCCGATCTGCCGCAGGGCTATCAGATTTCGCAGCTCTACCACCCGATCGTGGGGGAGGGCGAAATCGAGATTCTGCTCGACGACAAGGACGAGAATTCGGGCAAGATGATTGGCGTCGAGCGCATCCACGTCGAACAGGATGCGGGCAAATTGATGCACGACCAGCACCCGACCATGTCCTATGTCGACCTCAATCGCTGCGGCGTCGCACTGATGGAAATCGTGTCGAAGCCCGACATGCGTTCACCCGCCGAGGCCGGTGCCTATGTCCGCAAATTGCGTGCGATCCTGCGCTATGTCGGGTCGTGCGACGGCAATATGGAGGAAGGCTCGATGCGCGCCGATGTCAACGTCAGCGTGCGCAAGCCCGGCGGCGAATTGGGTACCCGGACCGAGACCAAGAACGTGAATAGCGTGCGCTTCGTCATGGCGGTGATCGAGGGCGAGGCCAAGCGCCAGGTCGAACTGATCGAAAGCGGCGGCGCGGTGGCGCAGGAAACCCGGCTCTACGACCCCGACAAAAATGTCACCCGCTCGCTGCGGTCCAAGGAAGACGCCCACGATTACCGTTATTTCCCCGACCCCGATCTACTTCCATTGGAACTCGACGATGCCTTCCTCGAGGATTGTCGGGCGAGCCTGCCCGAACTCCCCGACGCCAAGCGCAAGCGGTTCGAAGCGCTTGGCATGTCGCCCTACAATGCCGCAGTTCTCACCGCCGAGGTCGAGACCGCGCGCTGGTTCGACCAGTTGCTCGACGCCGGTGCGGACCCGCAGCAGGCAGCGAACTGGGTGGTCGCGGAATTGTTCGGGGCGCTCAATCGGCTCGGCCGTTCGATCGCCGACAGCCCGGTCACGCCCGCGGCAGCAGCCGCACTGCTTGCCCTTGTTGCCGATGGGACGATTTCCGGCACGATTTCGAAAAAGGTGTTCGAGATCATGCTCGAGCACGGCGGAAGCCCGGCCGAAATCGTCCAGCGCGAAGGTCTCAAGCAGACCAGCGACCCTGGCGAAATCGACGCCCGGATCGACGAAATCTTCGCCGCGAACGCCGACAAGGTCGATCAGTACAAGGCGGGCAAGGAAGCATTGTTCGGCTTCTTCGTCGGCCAGGTGATGAAGGCCATGGCGGGCAAGGCCAATCCGCAAATGGTCAATGAGCGGCTTAAGGCCAAGCTGTCATAACCAGGACATATGTGCTCCTGCGAAGGCAGGAGCCCAGCCCGAGGCCAAGTCTCCGTAGGGGCACATTGGAGTGTGTATGCGCAACCTAGTTCTCGTCATCTCGGCGCTATTCGCGGCGTCCGCATCAGCCGCATCAGCCACCCCGCCCAAGCTGCTCGTCGTCATTTCAGTCGATCAGCTGTCGGCCGATTTGTTTGACCAGTATCGCCCGCAATTCACCGGCGGGCTCGCTCGTCTGTCGTCGGGCACAGTGTTCCGCAACGGTTACCAAAGCCACGCCGCGACCGAGACTTGCCCGGGCCATTCGACCATCCTCACTGGCGACCGCCCGGCGCGCACTGGGATCATCGCCAATAATTGGGTCGATCAGTCGATCGCGCGGGTCGACAAGACCGTTTATTGCGCCGAGGACGAGCGCGTCGCCGGAAGCTCGTCGAGCAAATACACCGTGTCCGCCGAGCACCTCAAGGTGCCCACATTGGGCGAGCTGATGAAGCGGCAATGGGCCGCCTCGCGCAACGTCGCGGTCGGCGGCAAGGACCGCTCGGCGGTGATGATGGCCGGGCACAACGCCGACCAGATCTGGTATTGGGACGGGAAGGGCTATGCCACGAACATTGTCGGCGTTGCCGCTCCGGTCAGCGTCGCCGCGACCAATGCTGCGATTGCCCAGGCAATAGCAAGCGCGCGCCCGGTGCTTGAGACGGCACCGTTCTGCGCTGCCAGGGCCCGGCCGATCGCGATCGCGGAGCACGCTCCGGTCGGGGGCGGGGCATTCGCCCGCGTTGCCGGCGACGCCGCCGCTTTTCGCTCATCGCCCGAATTCGATGGCGCGACGCTCGCTCTGTCGGCGGCGCTGGTGCAGGAAATGAAGCTTGGGAAAGGGAGCGCGCCCGACATCCTCAGCATCGGCCTCGCGGCGACCGATTATGTCGGTCATTATTTCGGCACCGGCGGGCAGGAAATGTGCCTTCACCTGATGTCGCTCGACCGCGACCTCGGCGACTTTTTTGCAGTCCTCGACCGTAGCGGCGTCGACTACGCGGTTGCCTTGACCGCCGATCATGGCGGCGAGGACGTTCCCGAGCGACTTCAGCTCCAGGGGGTCGCAAGCGCACAGCGGGTCGACAGCGCGCTTGCAGCGTCGGCGGTCGGCAAGCAAATCGCCGCCAAACTCGGCCTAACCGGT
>JBDSRE010000256.1:0-6218 GCA_039929465.1 Sphingomicrobium sp.
GGCACCAACTGCAATGCGATCAGCATGACAAGGCCAAGCACAAGGAAAAGAAGCTTACGAGAGGAAGTGCGCGTGAGGTCATGTGCTGGCCGCACAGCCGCCCACCCAATAAGCAGCAGCGCGCAGAATTGCAGTATCAAATTACCCCAAATCGCCTGCGCACTGCCACCAAGGAGGATGCACCAGAAAAGGTATCCGGGAACAATTAAATGCCGCAATTTTCCCCGCTCAATCATGGCAGCTTTCTAACCTGAAGGTCCGCTATTGAGAGCGTGACCTCAGTCGGATAGATCTGCGCGAGTCCCTTAAGTTCCACACGTTGGGCCTCACAGCCGAGTGGCACTTGAAATGAAGCCGAAACCCAACCTGACGAAGTTTTGGGTAACGGCAAATTTAGCAGATCGCGACCCCCGAGAAGACACGTAAAGACCCAATGCAGACTGGAAGGATCGGAGCTTGGCTCATTCACTCGGAAGCGAAGCTCGTACAGTCCCGACCGAAGCATCAGCAGCTTTGAAGCTAGGGTGACATTGCGTCTTCCGAAAAAGTCGACGTCAAGACCGCGGCCACCTGGATTAGCGACGCCCTCACCTGACAGAATCAGGGTCCACGTAAAGGGCGAGGGCAATTTGCTGTCCGAGAAGTCGCCGACTGCACTGGCGGGCAAGTTGGAAAACCGCCGCCAAAGTTCCCACGCTGTTCTGAATTGCCCTGCTTCCACGCAAGAGGACAGAAGTTTCTGCTGCCAATCGAGGAGTTGGTCCCTGCCGCGGATCTGCGAGGCTAACGACAAGATTAGCTTAGCGTTTGCTGGATCCGCTGCCAGCTGCAACAATAGGGCGTTTTCGAGCGGTGCATTACGGGCAAGCGCGCGCCGCAGGCGCGGCGTGGCGCCAAGTGTACGTGAATATTGAGCCAGCATCGCGGTGACTGGCGAAGTCATTTCGGGCGAAAGGTGCGTGAGCACGACCAGCTCTTGCAGAGCGGGTTCAACCTTCTGCTGACGAAGATACGCTTCAGCCAGAAGAAATCGGACTGGCCGATTACGCGGATCGCGTTGACGTGAAGCCGCCAGAAGCTGCTCAGCGAGCCCATATTTCGCTCCCCTAAGCGCCATCGCGCCTTTCACTGCGTAAGGCTCCGCTGAGAGTGGCTCTCTAGCCAATAACTCTTCAACCTGCTCAGCAGTGGCGGCGCTTGGCTCGCGTCGATCCGCTGAAGCTTGAGCCAGCCCCAGCATGATCTGCGCCCGGAGAACATTCGGGTGCCCTGGCCAGAGGGACGAAGAAAAGCGGGTGTTGTCGTCCCCTCCAGCAGCGACAACGGCCACACGGAGACAGGCTGTACCGATCAAGACCACGCAAGTGAACACGACAACCCGGCGAAACAACGACCCAGTCCCTGATCCGAAGGTATTGAGATAACGTCGAGGCGGAGCTGACTTCACAGCGGATGGCGGCTTCCGTCAGGCCAGTTCGATAACCGAAGCGGTTTGCCAAAAAACTGTACCCGCTTCGACCGATATTTCACACAACCACCCATCTTCCTTGAGTCCGTCTGATTAATCCGACCCTTTTCAACTTCTAAAAGTCTGATTCTACAACCATTCGCGGATTCGCAAGAACAATGCTCTCGCGCAAGCATCGAATCAGCGCTTCCGCCGCATTATGCGACGGCAGTCCCATTCAGAACCCTCGATCAACCAAACTGGCAAATTTAAGAGTGTGTCCCTTGCGGCACAACTCATGGATTGGCGGCCCTGCGCTAACATGCTCGCTGCGTCTAGACCTTCTTTCGCGCCCTTTCCGTCGACACAACGGTGATCTTATGGTTTCCTCTAGGTGTTCCGTGTTTAGGATGCTGGGCATGACAGAATTACCCACGGGAAAATGGCGGTCCCGCCATCATTCGCATCGTAATCGCTGTTCTCGCGGTTTGTCGCCCTGCACGACCCTTTCGACTTCCCTGTTCCGGGCCGTAGGGAATCTCTCTCCAAATTGGCGGATATTTGACAATTGTTGGATGCCGCAAGCACTCGCGCCGGAACCAATCGTAAGGATTTTCCTGCAAAGTCCCTGAAGATCAGGGATTTCAGGGAGAGAATGATTCGCAACAGAGTTGTTCCGTCTGGGCTGAGTCTCGCCAAGTTAGCTCATTATCAATGCGCAATGGCACGGATGGCAGTTACTGATCGGTCAGTTTTAGTTGCAATCGCAACATCAGATTATTCGCTGGCATAGACCGAGTTCCGATGAGCAAAAACCCGCGGTCAAGCGCTGCGGCAGCGAAATCCTCGACCCTGCGCAAGCCCCAGGCGCGATTTCGGCGCTTGAGGTCCAAATTGAAATCCCGATTGCTCGGTGCAGGGTCAATGGCATCGCTCAGCCACGGTCCGTAGAGGATCAGCGGGTCGCCATCGTCCAGAACCCGCGCCGCGCCGTCGAGCAGCCCAAGCGACGACGCCCACGGGCTGATATGGACCATGTTAAGACTTAGAACCGCGTCGGCCTTTGCAATCGGCCAGTCCGCTGCGCTGGCATCAAGCACCAGCGGTTGGCGAAGGTTGGGGAGATTAACCGCCTCTCGCCACGCAGCGATCGACTTCAGCGCATCGTCGTCGATATCGCTCGGCTGCCACTCGAGCGCTCGGAAGCGCCCCGCGAAATGGACCGCATGCTCGCCGGTGCCACTGGCAATTTCGAGCACAAGGCCGGTTGCTGGAAGCCAGTCGGCAAGCACATCGGCGATCGGGTCGCGGTTGCGCAGTGCCGCCGGTGCCGATCGCCGCGCGCCATTACCGGGCGCTTCGTAGAAACGGGTCTTATCCGCCGCCATATTTGCTCGCCGAGCCATTCTCCGATCCGTCGGGCGCGGGCGTCTTGTAAGCAAGCACCGGCTTACGCGCAGCGAGGGTCTCGTCGAGTCGGCGGCGCGGCGCAAAGATCGGTGCCGCCTTGAGGCTCTGATCCCCCGCCCGTGCCCGCTCCGCAATCGATCGCAGCGCCGTAATGAACTGATCGAGGCCGGCCTTGCTCTCGGTCTCGGTCGGCTCGACCAGCATGGCGCCATGGACGACCAAAGGAAAATACATCGTCATCGGATGAAAGCCCTCGTCGATCAGCGCCTTGGCCACATCGATCGTTGACAGCCCGCCGCCGAAGCCTTTGTCGCTGAAAATCGCTTCATGCATGCACGGTCCGCTTGCGGCGAACGGCGCGTCGAGCACGTCCTCAAGGCTACGCAGCACATAATTGGCGTTGAGCACCGCATCCTCGGCAACCTGGGCGAGGCCGTCGGCACCGTGACTGAGCATATACGCCAGCGCTCGGCTGAACATTCCCATCTGACCGTGAAAGGCGACCATCCGGCCGAAGCTGTGTGGGCGCGCCTCGGCGCCCACTTCCTCCTCGATCAGTACAACTGAGCCATCGTCCTGCCGCGCGGCGTATGGCAATGGCGCGAACGGCGACAGCGCCTCCGACAGCACCACCGGGCCAGAACCCGGTCCGCCGCCACCGTGCGGGGTGGAAAAGGTCTTGTGCAAATTGATGTGCATCGCGTCGATACCGAGGTCGCCGGGACGGACCTTGCCGACGATGGCGTTGAAATTGGCGCCGTCGCAATAGACCAGACCGCCGGCAGCATGGACGGCATCGGAAATCGCCTTCATTTCTGGCTCGAACAGGCCGCAGGTATTGGGATTGGTAATCATCACCGCGGCGATGTCCGGCCCCAGGCGGGCCTTGAGCGCGTCAAGGTCGACCCGGCCGGCAGCCGTCGCAGGGATGTTCTCAACCCGATAGCCGGCGAAGGCGGCAGTCGCGGGGTTGGTGCCGTGGGCGCTTTCGGGCACCAGCACCACCTCGCGCGCATCGCCGCGGGCCTCCAGAGCGGCGCGGATGCACAGGATTCCGCACAATTCACCGTGAGCCCCGGCCTTGGGGCTCATCGCCACGCTGTGCATTCCGGTCAGCGCGATCAGCCATTCGGCGAGGATATTGATCAACTCGATCGCGCCCTGGACGGTTTCCTGTGGCTGGAGCGGGTGGATGTCGGCAAATCCCGGAAGCCGAGCAAGCTTCTCGTTCAATCGCGGGTTATGCTTCATGGTGCAGCTGCCGAGCGGGAAAAGGCCCAGGTCGATGGCGTAGTTCTGGCGGCTGAGGCGGGTGTAATGGCGGACGGTTTCGGGCTCGGAAAGCCCGGGGAGGTCGAGGGAAGAGCGCTCGAGGCCCGCCAACCGGTGCTCCGGCGAAGGCCGAAGCCTTGGATCGTTCACGGCTCCTGCCTGCGCAGGAGCACTGAAGGTCTCGAAATCCACTCCAGTCTGGTCTCGGGATCCGATCTCGAACAGCAGCGGCTCTTCAAGCGTCAACGCGCGATTGCCGGTGACGGTTGTCCCCTCCACTTGCTCATTCACGGGCGCGGACGGTCGCCAGCCGCTCGGGTTAGCGGTCATTGCACTGCCTCCCGCAGAGCAACTTCAAAGGCGTCGATGTCGGCGTCGGTCACGGTTTCGGTAACGGCGACCACGAGCCCGTTGTGGAGCGCCGCGACGTCCGGATAGAGCCGCCCCAACGACACGCCGCCAAGCACATTCGTCTCAACCATCGCATGAACTGCCGGCCGCGCCTCGACCGGCAGCTTCAGTGTGAATTCGTTGAAGAAGCTGTCGTTGACCAGGTCGACACCGGGAATTTTGCTCAGCCGCTCGGAGACCGCGCACGCCCGCGCGTGATTGATTTGCGCCAATTGCCCAAGGCCCTTTTCGCCCAGCAATGTCATGTGAACCGAGAAGGCCAGCGCGCACAGGCCGCTATTGGTGCAGATGTTGCTGGTCGCTTTCTCGCGCCGGATATGCTGCTCGCGGGTCGACAAAGTGAGAACGAAGCCGCGCTTTCCTTCCGCATCGACGGTCTCGCCAGCAAGGCGCCCGGGCATCTGGCGGACGAATTTCTCGCGCGTTGCGAACAGGCCCACGTACGGTCCGCCGAACTGCAGCCCCACACCAATCGACTGCCCCTCGCCAACGACGATGTCCGCGCCCATTTCGCCCGGCGCCTTGATCAGTCCCAATGCCACCGGCTCGGTGACCACGGCGATCAGCAAGGCGCCGCTGGCGTGGGCAGCGTCCGCGATCGGCGTGAGGTCGGCGATCCGTCCGAGAATGTCGGGATATTGGACGACCACCGCGCTGGTTTCGTCGGTGATCGCGGCAATCAGCGCCTCGGCGTCGGCCGCCGCCGCCAGCTCGGGCAGCGAGGTCGCCAGCTGGTCGCCGGTGAACTTTGCCATGGTCCTTGCGACGCTGACATAATGCGGGTGGACCCCCGACGAGATGATCGTCCGCTTCCGCCGAGTGATCCGGTGGGCCATGCCGATCGCTTCCCACATCGCGGTCGAGCCGTCGTACATCGAGGCATTGGCGACCTCGCAGCCCAACAGGCGCGCGACCTGGGTCTGAAATTCGAAGAGCATCTGCAGCGTGCCCTGGGCGATTTCGGGCTGGTAGGGGGTGTAGGCGGTGAGGAACTCGCCGCGCTGCATAAGGTGGTCGACGCTGGCGGGAATGTGATGCCGGTAAGCGCCGCAACCGAGGAAGAAGGGCACTTCTCCGGCGACCATGTTCTTGCGCGAGAGGGCGGTCAGCTGGCGCTCGACCGAGAGCTCGCTGGCGTGGTTGGGCAAGTCGCCGATGGGACCGTCGAGCCGCGCTTCGGCGGGCACGTCCTTGAACAGGTCGTCGATCGCGCTCGCGCCGATGACCTTGAGCATCTCAGCTCGGTCGGCGTCGGACAGCGGCAGATATCTCATCGGGCGGGTTTCCTCATCCAGAACCGGAGGCGGACATAGTCAGCGGTGGTCGTCCCAACGCGGTCTGCGACCTCGTCGGCGATGGCTTGGCGCTGATCGGGGGGAACACCGGCACGATCGAGCCAGCCGGCGCGAAAGGTCAACACCCACGGAGCAACGCCATGGTCGAGAGGGGTAGGACGTTCGATCAGCCGAGCGTCGATGTCCTTGAACCCAGCGTCTTCATAAACGGCGACGAAGTCGTCGACTGAGGGATACCAGTTGGCGGCATAGGTCGGTGGGCCAAAACCGCGCTGCACCAGCACATCGTCGAGCGTCTGGCGGAGCTGGGCGAGGTTGCCTTCCCCGCCCAGTTCGCCGGCGAAGCGAGCGCCGGGCCGAAGCGCGGACCAGATCGCCCGAGC
>JBDSRE010000257.1:0-3054 GCA_039929465.1 Sphingomicrobium sp.
AGGAGCACTTCATTGATCGGCTCGCGAAGGGTCGCCGCAACATCGGGCGGAAGCCGGCGAAGCACGTTGAAGACGGTTAATTGGGCATCTTCGCTCTGTCCGAACAGATGCGCCATCGCCGCTGCCAAAATGAAGAATGGAAAGAGCGCGAGGAGCGACAGATAGGCGAGGTTGCCAGCGTGGATGAAACCATCCGCCCAGACCCCGGTGAGCACCCGCTTGATCACCACCAGGACGGTCTCCTTGGGGCGAAGCTTTTTCTCAACATCGGGGCCGAAGGCGGCGCGCATGCTTGCAAGCCGCTTGCGCCGAGCCTCGGGCGACTGGGTCGAAAAGTCTCTCATGCGCTCACTCCCGGCCCCTCAAACGCCGAGCCCCGAGCGCGGGTTGCCGCCGCCGCTCCAGTCTTCGGCGAAGCGCTGCAAATCCGAATCACCGACGGGCACATCGACCGCGACGGTGACCAACTGGTCGCCGCGATTGCCGTCCTTGGCGGTAAAGCCCTTGCCCTTCAGGCGGAAGCTCTTGCCCGAGCTGGTGCCCTTGGGAATAGTCAGCATGACCGGCCCGTCGGCGGTTGGGACTTTGACCTTGGCCCCGAGCACCGCTTCCTTGAGCGAGATCGGAAGGGTCAGTCGGACGTCGGCCTTGTCGCGGGTGAAAAAGCGGTGGCCCGCGATCTCGAGCGCGACAATGCCGTCGCCGCGCCCGGCCGGCCCGTCCTGGCCTTTGCCGGCAAGACGGATCTTGGTTCCGTCAGCGACGCCTTTGGGCAGCTTCAAATCGATCGTCTTGCCGTCGGCCAGCGCGATCCGCTGAGTCTTGAGCGCGACCGCGTCGGTGAAAGGCACCTTGAGTCGATAGGCGATGTCGCCGCCCTTTTGTGCGGCCTGGGCCCGCTGGCGAAAGCCGCCGAACTTGCCCCCGGGCGCGGCTCGGCCCTGAGCGCCGGCGCCGAACAATCCTTCGAACAGGTCACTCAAGTCGGCGCCGTCGCCGGCGTTGAAGGAAAAATTGTCGAACCCGGCACCGGGATGAGCGCCGCCGCCGCCCGGTCCGCCCGGCCGAGCGCCCGGATTGAATCCGCCGCCGCCACCGAACCCGCCGCCGCCGAACGGCATTTTGGGATTGCCGTCCTCGTCGAGCTCCCCGCGGTCGTAGCGCGCACGCTTGTCCTTGTCCGAGAGCAGATCATAGGCTTGGGTGATTTCGCCGAAGCGCCGGGCGGCGTCGGGTTTGTCCTTGTTGCGGTCGGGGTGGAGCTGCTTGGCGAGGCTTCGATAGGCCTTCTTGATTTCGGCTTCGCTCGCGCCGCGCTGCACTCCAAGCCGTTGATAGAGGTCCAATGCCATGCCGCTCCATGCCGCAACGATAAGCACCTGACCAGATAGCTTGCCGGAAACGCAATTCAACGCCTAAGCGGTCCGGGCCATGGCCGACGACCCTTTCGACCTGTTCAACCGCTGGTTCGCCGAAGCTCGGGCAAGCGAGCCCAACGATCCCGAAGCGATGGCGCTTGCAACCGCTGACGCTTCCGGCCAGCCGTCACTGCGGATGGTGCTGATGAAGGATCACGGGCCGGACGGCTTCACCTTTTACACCAATGAATTGAGCCAGAAGGGCCGCGAACTTGCCGCCAATCCCACCGCCGCATTGCTGTTCCACTGGAAGTGCTTGCGCCGCCAGGTCCGCGCCGAGGGGCCGGTCGAAGCGGTCAGCGAGACGGAGGCCGACGCCTATTTCGCCACCCGCGGTCGCGCCTCGCGACTTGGCGCCTGGGCCTCGGATCAGTCGCGCGCGCTCGACAGCCGAGCGACATTCGAGGCCCGGCTGGAGGAGGTCAAGGCGCGTTTCGACGGCAAGGGCGTTCCTCGCCCGCAATATTGGGGCGGCTTCCGGCTAATCCCCGAGCGCATCGAATTCTGGAGCGACCGCCCTCATCGGCTCCACGAACGGCGGTTGTTCAACCGTTCCGGCGTGGCCTGGGACGAAACCCTGCTGTACCCGTGAAGAGCACCATTCACGCGACCGAAAGCGGGCGTTTCGCCACCCGCGCCGCGCTTGGCAGCGTCACTCTGGCGCTGGCATTACTCGTGGCCAAGAGCTGGGCCGCATGGACGACCGGATCGACCGCGATGCTCGGCAGCCTCGCCGATACCGCGCTCGACCTCATCGCCAGCCTCTCGACGCTCGCCGGGGTGCGAATCGCCGCCCAACCCGCCGACCGCGAGCATCGCTTCGGTCACGGCAAGGCCGAGGCGCTGGTTGCACTTGCCCAGGTGCTGCTGATCGCGGGGTCGGCGATCGCCATCGGCTGGCGATCGATCGACCGGCTGGTAAGCGGCGCTCGGACCGGCGCGATGGAGCTCGGGATTGGCGTGTCGATCGCTGCAATCGCCGGCACCCTGGTGCTTTTGTGGTACCAGAAACGGGTCATCGCAAGGACCGGATCGATCGCGATTCGGACCGACAACATTCACTACAATTCCGACCTCGTGCTGAATATGGCGGTGATCGCCGCGCTGGTCCTCGAGCAGGCTTTCGCAATCACCGGGGCCGACTCGGTCTTTGGCCTTGGCATCGGCGCGTGGCTGCTGTTGAGCGCCTATCGCGGTTCGGTCGGTGCGGTCGACCAGCTGATGGACCGCGAATGGCCCGATTCGGAGCGCGACCAATTCCTCGTCGCGGCCGCCGACTTTCCCGAACTTGCCGGGCTCCACGATCTGCGTACGCGCCGCTCGGGCATGCTTCGGTTCGTTCAGTTCCACGTCTGGGTGCCGGGCGAGTGGACGGTGAAGCAGGCCCACGACCGGCTCGACCGGGTCGAGGAGGCGCTCCAGGAGCGGTTTCCCGGGACGGAAATCCTCATCCACGTCGATCCCGAGGGCCAGACCGACCGTGCCACCTTGCTTCCTGAAGAGATTACCGAGCGCAGCCGGTGACGACCCTGCCCTTTTTTCAGGTCGATGCCTTTGCAAGCGCTCCATTCGCGGGCAATCCGGCGGCGGTGATGCCGCTCGACCGCTGGCTCGACGACGGTTTGATGCAGTCGAT
>JBDSRE010000258.1:0-2543 GCA_039929465.1 Sphingomicrobium sp.
AACGCCGTCGTCCGTTTGCGCGACCGGGAGCTTGGGCGCTTGTGGATCAAGCTTTAGCCAGTCGCGAAATTCCAGGTGATAAAGCTGGTCGATGACCTCGAACTCGAGCCCGCCGGGTTGCGACGCATTGCTGTTCCATAGCGCCACCACGCCGCTTTTCCTGGCCGGATCGAACAGGATCAATGAACGATAGCCGTTGATCCCGCCGCGGTGCCCGACCAGTCGGTGCCCGGCATAATCATAGCTCCGCCAGCCATAGCCGTACCAGGCGCCGGTGAGCCGTTCGAGATAGGCCCGAAGCCGCCCGCGCTCGGACGGGGTCTTGACGTAAGGGGCGTGGATCGTGGCCAGCAATTTGCCCTCCAGAACATCGGGCATCTGACCCATTTGCGCCATCATCCACACCGACATGTCTTTGATATTGCTGTTGATCCCGCCCGCTGCCGGAACCTTGTAATAGGTGTCGACCATGGGCAATTCCTTGCCTCCCAAGCCGTGCGGGCGGGCCCAGCTGGAATTGGCCATCAGCGCTTCCATCGACACGCTTGCGTGGACCATCCCGAGCGGGTCGAACAATGCCCGCTGGAGCGCCACCGAATAGGGCAGTCCGGTGACCTTTGAGACCATTTCGCTCGACGCGTCATAAGCGACATTCTGGTACGACCAGCAGGTCCCCGGCGGGCAAATGGCGTTAAGCTGGACGAGGCCGCGGCGAAGCATGCTCGGGTCCATCCCCTCCTCAAGCTTATTGTCATAAGCGTTGCGATACAGGCCCAGCCGGTGCGACAGCAGATCGCCGACCGTGGCGCGATATTCATTGCTATTGGGAAGCTTGAGGTCGGCGGCATAATTGGCGACCGGCGCATTGAGGTCGATCTTGCCCTGCTGGGCGAGCTTCGCGACCATCGTCGCCGCGACCCCCTTCGACACCGAGGCCCAGCGGAACACCGTGTCGGGAGTGACCGGATCGCCCGAACCGGCGTGGGTTTCGCCATAGCCCTTGAGGAAGGTGATTCGCCCGTTCTCGACCACCCCGACGGCGAGCCCAACCATCCCTGGCTTGGCGATCAATTGCTGCAGCCGCGAGTCGAGCCGAGCATAATCGATGTCGCGCCGAGCCGCCGGTGCGATTGCGGCAAGGCGCATGTGCGCCGCCGCGACCGGCGATCCGCTGTCGCGCGCGGGCCTCTGCGGCTGCATCGCCAACACTGCCGCCGCCACCACCAACGCGCCGAGGCCAAGGCCGACTTTGTGAACAGGCTTAAAGATGATCGTCGCGCTCCCCCGCCGGACTTGTGTGACCGGCGAATGCGCGCGGCTCAACGGGGGCGGATAGCGCTTGCGCCAGAGTGACTCGAAAGCGCGACGAGCCGGGATTCTGGCTTTCGTACGCGCGCTCGCCTAAACGCGCCTTCGGATAGCCGAATCGATGCAATTTCTCAAAACACTTTTCTGGGTCCTGATCGCGGTGGTGGTGGCGCTGTTCGCGAACCGCAACTGGGTGCCGGTGACGCTGAGCCTGTGGGGCGATATCCAGGCTGATATCAAGATCCCGGTGCTGCTGCTGGCGATGTTCCTGATCGGTGCAATCCCTACCTGGCTGATCATGCGCACTCGAGTTTGGACGCTCGAGCGGCGGGTCGAAGCGATCGATCGCAATCGCCCGGCCAATTCGATGGGCGACCAGGTTATTGTCGACGATCAAATCATGACGGGCGAGCAATGAACCCGCTCTTCGTCGCTATCGACACCCCCGATCTCGGCCGAGCAATCACGCTTGCCGAAGCGGTCCGCGGCGATGTCGGCGGGATCAAGCTCGGCCTCGAATTCTTCGCCGCCCAGGGGCCGGAGGGCGTAGCCCAAGTCGCTGCGCTCGGACTGCCCATCTTCCTCGACGTAAAACTCCACGATATTCCCAACACCGTGGCCAAGGCGGTCGCCGCTTTGGGCCCGCTCAAGCCCGCGGTGCTGACCGTTCACGCATGCGGCGGCCGGGCGATGATGGAAGCAGCCAAGGCCGCCGCGCCGGTGGGCACCAGGGTGGTGGGGGTTACGGTCCTCACCAGCCTTGATGGCGAAGATTTGCGATCGGCCGGGGTGAGCGGGTCGCCGAGCGACCAGGTCGCGCGGCTTGCCCGGCTCGCGCAATCCGCGGGACTCGACGGAATCGTTTGCTCGGGCGCCGAAGTTGCCGCAGCACGCGCCGAATGGCCCGAGGGATTTTTCGTCGTCCCTGGAATCCGCCCCGCCACCGGCGAACCCGGCGATCAGAAGCGGGTCGTCACTCCACTTCAGGCACTCGACGACGGCGCCTCGATCCTGGTTATCGGTCGCCCGATCACCGGCGCCGCCGACCCCGCCGCCGCGGCGCGAGCGATCGCCGACAGTTTGAAGGGGAAAGTCGAATGAGCTGGCTAAGCCGGGTGCGCAGCGGGATCCCGTTCCTGCCCAAACGCCAGAGCACCGAAAATCTGTGGCACAAATGCAAAAAGTGCCAGACGATGATCTTCACCAAGGAGTGGGAGGAAAATTACAGCGTTTGC
>JBDSRE010000259.1:0-4226 GCA_039929465.1 Sphingomicrobium sp.
ACGAACCCTCGATCGGCCTCCACCAGAAGGACAATGACCGCCTGCTCGAAACGCTCAAGCGCCTAAAATCGCTCGGCAACACCGTGCTGGTAGTCGAGCATGACGAGGAAGCGATCCGCGCCGCCGACCATGTCATCGACATGGGGCCGGGCGCCGGGGTCCATGGCGGCGAAGTGGTGTGCGCCGGAACGCTCGACGACCTCCTCGCGTGCAAGGGCAGCCTCACCGCCGACTACCTCTCGGGCCGCCGCGAGATCCCGCTCCGCGCCACCCGCCGCAAAGGGTCAGGCAAGAAAGTCATCGTCCACGGCGCCACCGCCAACAATTTGCGCGACGTTACCGCCGCCTTCCCGCTCGGCACCTTCACTTGCGTCACCGGTGTGTCGGGATCGGGCAAGTCCAGCCTGACCATCGACACCCTCTACGCGGCCGCCGCCCGCCACCTCAACGGCGCGCGCATCCTCGCCGGCGCGCATCAGAAAGTCACCGGGCTCGACCATCTCGACAAGGTCATCGACATCGACCAGTCGCCGATCGGCCGCACCCCGCGCTCCAACCCCGCAACCTACACCGGCGCCTTCACCCAGATCCGCGACTGGTTCGCCGGCCTCCCCGAATCCAAGGCGCGCGGCTACAAGCCCGGCCGCTTCTCGTTCAACGTAAAGGGCGGACGGTGCGAGGCGTGCAAGGGCGACGGCCTGCTCAAGATCGAAATGCACTTCCTCCCCGACGTCTATGTCACCAGCGACGTCTGCCACGGCGCCCGCTACAACCGCGAAACGCTGGAGGTGAAGTTCAAGGGGCGCAGCATTTCCGACGTGCTCGACATGACCGTTGAGGATGCGGTGGAGTTCTTCAAGGCGGTGCCCGCGATCCGCGAGAAAATGGCGATGCTGGCCGAGGTCGGCCTCGGCTACATCCAGGTCGGCCAGCCCGCGACCACGCTCAGCGGCGGCGAGGCGCAAAGAGTGAAACTCTCCAAGGAACTGTCGCGGCGGGCGACGGGCAAGACCCTCTACATCCTCGACGAACCCACCACCGGCCTCCACTTCGAAGACGTCCGGAAACTATTGGAAGTCCTCCACCGCCTGGTCGACACCGGCAACACCGTGGTCGTCATCGAACACAATCTCGATGTCATCAAGACGGCGGATTGGGTGATCGATCTGGGGCCCGGCGGAGGCGTGAATGGCGGGGAGATTATCGCCGAGGGCGTCCCTGAAACCGTGGCCGCTTGCGAAGCCAGCGCCACCGGCCAATATCTTCGCCCAATGCTCAATCGCGTTTCAGGAATCGAGCCTGTCCTGAGCAAGGAGCATGCGGCAGCATGATCCGGGTCGAAGGGGCGGAGGTGATTGCCAAGGCTGCGAAGTCGGCGACGGGGCATATCTCGCCCCCCTCCTCGCCCGCTCGAGCGTGAAGCCGAAGGTAGTCGAAACGAAACTCTCGCGCCCGAAGCGCTCGCGTAAGCCTGCCCTGGACGACTAGGAAGGGATCGAGGCTGACGAGCCGGACCTTATTGGGGCGAAGTAGACTGCGCCTCTACTCGATAGTTACGTAGAACGGCTCACTTTCGGCGACGATGTGATCGTCCTTGCGACGCAAGACGAATGCTTCAACCTGATGAACGCCCCGATATGAGCGGGACTCGCGCGCGTGCGTTGAAAAGCGAACTTCGCGCACCATGGTTCGGCGGCCCTCACTCCGCATTATCCAGAAACCGCACCGCCACCGCCTCCCCGCCAATCGCATAGTCGATCTCGCCGCCTTCGCCCGCGCGCACTTCAAACCCGTCGAGCAGGCGCGCGTTGACGCCGATCTTGCCGTGGCTGGTCCCGGTGCTGGTCCAGTGGGTGCGGCAGGCGCAGGTCGGGCAAAAATGGTGGGCAATCATCTCGTCGCCCCAGATGTAGGTCGCGGTCTCGCCCTCGACCTTCACGCTGCCGTCGTCGGGATAGTATGCCATCAGATTGCCGGTCTTTCGGCACAGGCTGCAATTGCAACTGCCGAGCCACTCGGGCCGCGCCGGCACGCTCACCCGCACCGCCCCGCAATGGCAAGAACCGCAAAGGACCCGATCCTTCAAGCTACGAACCGCCTATTTCGCGATCACCAGATCCTCATCGAGGAAGGCCTTGACCCCCGATCCCACGGGAATCTTGGCGCTGGTGCCGGTGACGAAGAATCCGGCAATTGGTACAAACACGATCGCCCCGACCACGCCCGCGGTGCCGGTGATGCCTTTATCGTCGAAGGTGCCGGTAAGGCGGATGAGGCGGTCGCCGACGCGGGCGTTGAGCACCCGGGCGTTGATGCGACCGGATTTGCCCCACATGCCCTTGCGGCGAAGTTCGGTGATCTCGCCCGTCGCCGGACTCCCTGCCGGGATTACCACCTGGTTGCCGAGCATCATGTCGTTGGCGACCGTCATCCGGAACTGCTGGCCTTCGCGCAGAGACTTGTTGTTCGAGTCCAGGCTTTCCTCGACGCGCAAAGCAACCTCGGTCCCGGCGCGAAGCACGGTCCCGCCCTGCGGCGACAGGATCACCGCCCGCGATTGAGCCGGCGCAATGCCAACTGGAACAGACGGCTGAATGGCGGCGACAGGCGCAATTGCCTGGGCGGCCCCCAGCGCCGCGAGAAAGAGATACGTCATGAACATTGACCCCTACAAAACGACTCAGCCCCCGGGCTTGAACGTCGTCGGAGGACAGTGCCCGCGGCGCAAAGAATTTGCAAAGCCGCAGTCGGCCGCGACCCTACCGCCCCCCGCTACCGCTCCCTTACTGCCGGGCATTCAGCCGCAGCATCAGCAGGTCGAACACCGCCGGGTGGATTGGGCGTGCGTATTCAAGACCGGCGATATATCCGTCGACCCAGCGGACGGTGCATTCGAGCACGTCGAGGCCCTCGAACTTAAGGTGCAATGTCTCGCCCACCGTCGGCCGCTCGACCAGATCGATCCGACAGCCGTCGGGCGAGATGTCGCGCACCTTGACGTGGAATTTGAGGTCGCCGAGTCGGCGCAGCGACACCTGGCTGTCGGCAGGGAAGCGGACCGCCCTGCGCGGCACCTTGGCGACTTCGGCGGCATCCTTTTCGCTGTCGTCGAAGATCAGTCCAACCTGCCCCTCGGCGCTCCATTGCACGGTGGCATCGATCACGCCGCGGCGCGGCACCGACAGTTTGACTTGTTCGCCGGGCCACAGACAGTCTTCGGTGCGGACTCGGCAGCCTTCGTAAGACATGTCGAGCACCGAGGCATCGGCGACCTTGTCGTCGTCGCGCAAGATATGGGCGGCGAGCGCGATCAGCCGGCGCGGCAGACGCGGCGGCGACCCGCTTTCCGCAGGATTCTCCGTCGGATCCTGCGCTGAAACTCTGGCCGAAACTTCGGCTGAAACTTGGAGCGAACTTTGCGCACAATCGTCCACAGCGTCTTCAGCTTCATGATCGATCGGCTGATGCTTCATCGGGGACGCAGCTCCTGCAGCACTTTTCGGCAGTGCAAATTAGCAGTGGAGCCGTAAACAGGAGTTTAATGATTGGTCGGGAACGGACCGTTGCCGGATCGTACCTATCAATATCCGACGTGTCAGTATCGGACCGCGGTCGGGACCAGCACTGCGCAGGCGATTCGGTCGCCGCTGTTGCCGCTTGGGTCGGTGGAATAATCGTCGGCCTGGGCGTGGAGCACAAGCGCCGCCCCGTCGCTGTCGAGCAAAGCGCCTGGAACCCCCGATGGAGTCGTCAGATCGGCGTTGGCGAGCGTGGCGGTCGTGCTCATCACGCCATTGGCGGCGACCGTGACATTGCTGAGGTCGCCGGCGTGCGGGCCCTTGGGATTGTTGAGGCCGTGCATTTTGGCTTGCGGATTCCAGTGCCCGCCAGCGCTTTTGAAATCGGGGCCATCGCAGCGGCCGACGGCATGGACATGGAGCCCGTGAACCCCGTGAGGAAGGCCGCTGGCCTCGAGCTTGAAAGTCACTCCCCCGCCGCTCTGATAGGCGGTTACAGTGCCGACCTGCTGCCCGCTGCTGTTGAGCAGCGCCATCGGTGCGCCGCCCGGCGGATCGGGATAAACGCAGCCGGCGAGGGTTAGCGGAAGGGCGAGGATCGGGATGTATTTGTGCATCAGTTCAAAACGGCGAGTACGCTCGCATGTTCCCCGGGCGAACGAAGGGTCGCGACATGCCGCAACTGCGGCGCTCAGGTCTTGGACCGGG
>JBDSRE010000260.1:0-11402 GCA_039929465.1 Sphingomicrobium sp.
CAGCATGGTTTCGAGCGCGACGAAATTGGGTGCTCTAATCGCCGAAGCGGTGGCCGATGCCGCGCAGCGGGTAATGTCGGGCAAATGGGCGGAAGATCTGCCCGGAATGCCGCAGGCCGCGAAAAGCACCGCCGCGCGCAAACCTGCGGTGAGAAAAACCACCACGCGCAAGAAACCGGCAGTTCGCAAGAAAGCGACTTCGACCGCGTCGAAGGCGTCGCCAACCAAGCGCACGACCACTCGGCGCCCGACGACGCGGCGCAAACCGGCCGGGACGACGACCTCGAGTTAGGTCCGGCTCAGGCCGCGTGTTGTTCGAACTGGAGCCGCGCCAGCCGTGCGTATAGGCCGCCATCGGCAGTCAGACTGGCGTGGGTTCCCTCCTCGACGATTCGACCGTGGTCCATGACCACGATCCGGTCGGCGGCGCGAACCGTGGCCAAGCGGTGAGCGATGACGATCGTCGTGCGATCGGCCATCAGCCGGTCGAGCGCGTCCTGAACCAGCCGCTCGCTTTCGGCGTCGAGTGCCGAGGTCGCCTCGTCGAGCAATAATAACGGCGCATCGCGAAGCAGGGCGCGGGCGATGGCGATGCGCTGCCGCTGGCCGCCGGATAGTCGAGCGCCGCCTTCCCCCATCGCGGTATCGAGACCTTGCGGCAATTTGCGCAGAAACTCCTCGGCATTGGCATCGCGCGCCGCCTGCCACAGTTGGTCGTCGCTGGCGTCCCAATTGCCATAGCGCAAATTGTCGCGCGCAGTGCCGGCGAACAGCAGGCTTTCCTGCGGGACCATCGCAATGCGCTCTCGAATGTCGGCGGGGTCGGCGTCTTTGAGGTCGATGCCGTCCATCATCACGCGCCCGGCTTGCGGATCATAGAAGCGTTCGGCGAGCTGAAAGATGGTGGTCTTGCCCGCGCCCGATGGGCCCACCAGAGCAAGCCGCTCGCGCGGGCGCACCGACAGGCTAAAATCGTCGAGCGCGGAGGTTTCCTTGCGCGTCGGATACTGAAAGGTGACGTTCTCGAACGCCAGTTCGCCACGCGGCGGCTGCGGCAGCGTAGCGGGTTTGGCCGGGGCTTCGATATCGGGCTTGGCCTCAAGCAATTCGGCGAGGCGTTCGGACGCGCCCGACGCACGCAGCAAATCGCCGTAGGTTTCCGCGAGCGCCCCGAACGCTCCCGCGATGAATACGCCATAGAATACGAAAGCTACGATCGTCCCGCCGCTCATCCGGCCCGCCGTTACGTCGATGGCGCCCTGCCAAACAATCAGCGTAATCGCACCGAAGAGCAGGAAAATGACGATCGCAGTCATGAACGCACGCAGCAACATGCGTTTCTTGGCGGTGGTAAAAACCCGTTCAACCGAATCGGCGAAGCGCTGGGTTTCGCGGCCTTGCTGGTTGAATGCCTGAACGATTTTCATCGCTCCGAGCACCTCGCTGGTAACCGCTCCGACATCGGCGATTCGGTCCTGGCTTTGGGTTGAGACTGCACGCACGCGACGGCCGAGGACGGTAATCGGAACAACTACCAGCGGGACGCCGAGGAGGAGCAAGGCCGTGAGTTTCGGCGATAGCGCGAACAAGATCACGACGCAGCCCGTGCCCATGACCAAGTTGCGCAATGCGACCGACAGGGTCGTCCCGACCACCTGTTCGATAATCGTCGTGTCCACCGTGATCCGGCTGGTGATTTCCGCTGGACGGTTTTCCTCAAAGAACCCGGGCGACAGACGCAGCAAGTTGCGGTGAACAGCGAGGCGGATGTCGGCGACGGTACGCTCGCCCAACCATGACACGAAGTAAAATCGGACTGCGGTTGCAACCGCCATCACCCCGACCAGCAGCAGCAAATATTCGAACCAGCGGGCGATGCTCGGGCCGCTACCACCGTCGATTGCAAAGCCCTTGTCGATAATCAACTTGAACGCATACGGTACGCCCAAGGTCGCTCCCGCGGCCACCAGCAATGCCAGCGCGGCAACCGCGATCCGGCCCGGATAGGCAAGCGCGAACGACCATACCATATTGAGGGTCTTGAGCGACCGGCCTTTGGGGCGATTGGGGATATTGGCCATAAGTCACGCCGCCTAGCAGTGTGGCGCGCGCGCCTCAATTGCCGCGATGCAGCGTGTGCACCGCAACATTGAAGCTTGTCATGATCGCCGGCCACGCCCACAACCGTTGCTCCCCGAAACTGATGGTGAGGCTGGATGCTCTACGACGCCTATGAAGTGCAGCGCTCGCTCCTCACCGGTGCAAGCCGCCTGGCCGGACTCGGCGCCGCCTGGCTCGACAATCCCGCCAACCCGCTGGCCTATTCATCCCTAGGTCCGGTGGCGTCGGCCAGTTTAGAAGTCTTCGCCCACGCCTCGGCACCGCGCGGCAAGCCAGAATTCGGCATTTCTTCGGTCAAAATCGGGCGCAAAGAGGTTACGGTTCACGAGGAAATCGCGGTTGCGCGGCCATTCGGCAACCTCAAGCATTTCGTCAAAACAGGCGTCGAGGCGGGCCCGCCCTTGGTCATTGTAGCGCCGATGAGCGGCCATTATGCGACGCTGCTGCGCGGCACGGTTGAGCGGCTTCTGCCTAAACAGGACGTCTACGTCACCGACTGGGCCGACGCCAAGCTGGTACCGTTGGCCAAGGGCGACTTCGACCTCGACGATTATGTCGATTATTTGATCGCCTTCCTCGATCACGTCGGCGAAGCGACGGGCCAGCGGCCGCACCTGCTGGCGGTATGCCAGCCATCGGTCCCGGCCTTTGCCGCAACCGCGGTGATGGCCGCGAAGAAGGACAAATGGCGGCCGAAAACCCTGACCATGATGGGCGGCCCGATCGATACCCGTGAGGCGCCGACCGCGGTCAACACACTTGCCACCCAGCGTCCGCACAGCTGGTTCCAGAAGAACGTGATCGCCACCGTGCCGATGATTTATGCCGGGGCCGGGCGGAAGGTCTATCCGGGCTTCCTCCAGCTCGCCGGGTTCATGACCATGAACTTGGGCAGCCACCTCGTCAGCCATTGGGAGATGTTCAAGCATCTTGTCGTCGGCGACGATGAAAGCGCCGAGGCAAGCCGCGCCTTTTACGACGAATATCGCTCGGTCGCCGACATGACCGCCGAATTTTACCTGCAGACGGTGGACGCGGTGTTCCAGCGCCATTTGCTGCCCACGGGCAAGCTCAGGCATCGCGGCAAACTGGTCGATGCCAAGGCCATCCGCGACACCGCCATCCTCGCCATCGAAGGGGAGCGCGACGACATTTCGGGACTTGGTCAGACCAAGGCTGCACTGACTTTGGCGAGCAAATTACCGGCGGCTAAAAAAGAATATTATTTTGCCAAGGACGTCGGCCACTACGGTATCTTCAACGGCCGCAAGTGGCGCGAGATGATCGCGCCCGTGGTCGAACGATGGATCGCCAAGAACGGGTAACCGCTAGCGCGGGTGCTTGATCTTGACTGCGCCAAGAGTGGTCACGGCAGTCACGCCCGCTGCTGCAGCGACCACGGCCGCCACGATCAACGCAATGTGAAAGCCTCCGATCAACGCCTCGACCTTGCGCGCCAGCACCGCACCCAGAAGCGCGGTCGCGATGAGCCCGCCGGTGCGCGCAACCGCGCTGTTGAAGCCCGAAGCGGTGCCGACATGAGCCTCGCCGACCGAGCTGAGTACCGAGGCAGTGAGGGGTGCCACTGCGATCGCCATGCCCAGCGCTATTACGCTCACTGCCGGCAAAACCGCGGTCCAATAAGATGAGTCGCCGCCGATCCTCAGCCCGAGCAGCATCCCCGCGGCGACCACCAGCGAGCCGACGGTCAGCGGCAGCCGGGGCCCAATCCGTGCCGCCAGCTGACCCATCACCGGCGACCCCAGTGAGATCAGGATCGGCAACGGCAGCAGCGCCATCCCGGCCTGGACCGGCGAATAGCCAAGCGCTTCGATCAGCACATAAGGCACCAACAGCATCGCCGCGCCGAACGCGCCGTAGAGCAGAAAGGTCATCAGGTTGAGCCCGAACAGCCGGCGCTGGCCGACATTGCGAGCGGCATCATCGCTTTGGTCCCGAGCCTTTTTTCAACCACGACGAACCCGCCGAGCAGCGCGAAGCCGATGGCGATGCTGCCCAGCGTAATCGCGTCGGCCGAGCCCGACGATGACCATCGGGTCAGCCCGTAAGTCGCTCCGCCAAGCCCGGCGGTGGCAAGCAGCGCCCCGGCATAATCGGTGCGCCCGGCGCTGACGTCGCGAGTTTCGCTGACAAATCGCAAGGCCAGCACAATCGCGCCACCGGCGAGCGGCAGATTGATGTAGAAAATTGCCGGCCACCCGACATTGGTCACTAGCCAGCCTCCGATCAGCGGCGCGACCGCTGCTGCTGCAGCGCCTGCAGCAGCCCAGATGCCAACCGCCCGGCCGCGCTTCTCGCCCTGATATGCGGCGTTGAGCAAGGCGAGGCTGTTGGGCAAAAGCAGCGCCGCGCCAACCCCTTGCACTCCGCGCGCAGCGAGCAGCAGCTCGAGGCTCGGTGCAAGCGCGCATACCAAAGAAGTAATCGCGAAAAGGCTCGTCCCGATGACCAGCAGCAGGCGCCGCCCATAATGGTCGCCGAGCGCGCCGCCGAGCAGGAGCAGTGCAGACAGCGGCAGGAGATAGGCATTGACCACCCACTGAACATCGGCGGCGTCGGCGTTGTAACTGGCGCGGATCGCGGGCAGCGCGACATTGAGCACCGATCCCTCGACGAACGACAGGCTCGAAGCGAGGACGCAGGCGAGGAGAGTCCAGCGCGGGTCGTGGGCCTCTTTCGATCGAGTGGTGGGGCTCAAGCGGCGGTCTTTGTCGGCGGCCTCATGCGGTCGATCACCCGCTTGATGAAACGCCGCGCCTTCCACACCAGCCACAGCGACAGCAGCACCAGGATCGCCGCGATCAGCGCTGCCGCAATCGGGTTGGCGATGGCCAGAGCGAGAAGCCCGCCGGTTACGACATCCTCGCCGGTCGAAACGACGACGTTGCTGAATGGTTCGGGGCTGGCATTGACCATCGCCCGAGCGCCCGCCTTGCCGGCATGGGCAAGCGCCGCCGCGCCTCCGCCGAGGAGAAAGCTCGCGATCTGCCAGCCGGTGTCGCCGCTATCGACGATCGCAAGGCTGAGCAGCGCCCCGCCGAGCGGGCGGATGAAGCTGTGGATTGCATCCCACGCGCTATCAACCCAGGCGATCTTGTCGGCGAAGAATTCGGCCAATGTGCCGACTCCCGCGGCGCCGATCACCCACCAGCTGCCGATGACATCGAGACCATGAAGATGGTCGGGGAGCGCGACCCACCCGAAATGCATGGCTAGGCCGGTAACCAGTGTCACAAGATACAACCGCCAGCCGGCGAGCAAGCTGGTCGACGCGGCAAGCGCGATCAGTTCGGTGGCACCCATCAGCCGGCTACCGCCTGCTGCCACTCATGCGTGTCGGTGAATTGCTCGAAATGGGTGATCTGTTCGCCGTCGACGGTGGCGAGATGGGCAAAGCGCGTCTCCAGCGGGCCCGCCGCGGTCCGACCGCGATAGAATCCAAGCGCGATTGCGCGATCGTCGCCGATGGCAAGGATTTCGTCCGGCACTGCAGTGAAATCCTGGACGTCGCGGCCGATGGGCCCAAAGACGTTCTCGGTAATCTCGCCAAGCCCGCTGTACTTGCCGCCATAAGGGCCACCGGCCGCTTCGATCCACTGGGTTTCGCCTATCAGCCCGCCAAGCGCATCGCCGTCCCCGGCGGCGAAGGCGTCGTACAATCTCGAAAGCGTCGCGCAGGCCGTCATGTTCAACTCCCTCGTTTACAAAATCTCGAACAATCCCGCCGCGCCCATACCGCCGCCGACGCACATGGTCACGACGACGTGCTTCACGCCCCGGCGCTTGCCTTCGATAAGCGCGTGGCCGACTAGCCGCGCTCCGCTCATGCCGTACGGGTGACCGATCGAAATCGCGCCGCCATCGACGTTGAGCTTGTCGTCGGGAATGCCGAGTTTGTCCTGGCAATAAAGCACCTGGACGGCGAACGCCTCGTTCAATTCCCACAGGCCGATGTCGTCGACCGTCAGGCCGAAACGCTTCAATAGTTTGGGCACCGCGAATACCGGGCCGATGCCCATTTCCTCGGGCGCCGTCCCGGCCACCGCCATGCCGACATAGCGGCCGAGCGGCTCAAGCCCGCGCTGCTCAGCCAAAGCGCCGTCCATAACCACGCAGACTGAGGCGCCGTCGCTCAACTGGCTGGCATTGCCGGCGGTGATGATTTTTTCGGGTCCGCGCACTGGATCGAGGCTGGCGAGGCCTTCCAGAGTGGTTCCGGGGCGGTTGCCCTCATCCTTGTCGAGCGTGATCTCGCGCATCGAGATTTCACCCGTTTCCTTGTCCTTGACGCCCATCATCGCAGTGACCGAAATGATCTCGTCGTCGAAGCGGCCCTCGGCCTGAGCGGCGGCGGTACGCTGTTGGGAGCGAAGCGCATATTCGTCGCAGCGCTCGCGGCTGACCTTATAACGGTCGCCGACGATTTCGGCGGTGTCGATCATCGGCATGTAGACGCCGTTGTACATCGCCAGCAGCTCGGGATCAGGCCCAAGGCGCATGTCTCCGGTCTGGACCAGGCTGATCGATTCGACACCGCCGGCGACGCAGATCGGCATTCGGTCGACGATCACCTGCTTGGCTGCAGTGGCGATGGCCATCAGGCCACTGGCGCACTGCCGGTCGATCGACATTCCAGCGACGGTGACGGGCAGACCGGCACGGAGCGCGGCGGTTCGGCCGATAGTCGTCTGCACGCCTTGCTGGAGCGCTGCACCCATGATCACATCGTCGATCTCGCCCGGTTCGACCTTGGCCCGCTCGACCGCGGCGCGAATCGCGTGGGCGGCAAGCGTCGGCGACGGCGTGGCATTGAACGCCCCGCGATAGGCCTTGCCGATGCCGGTTCGGGCGGTTGAAACGATTACTGCGTCGCGCATTCTTCTCTCCTCAAACCATCATCAACCCGAGCCAGTCGGCGGTCAGCGCGGGCTTGTCCTCGCCCTCGATCTCGACCGTAACCCGGTGGCGCATCAAGACGCGTCCCGGCGCTTTCTCCTCAACCGAGTCAAGGGCGAAGCGACCACGCACCCGGGCACCCGCCGGCACCGGGGCAAGGAAACGCACCCGGTCGAAACCGTAATTAACCGCCATCTTCAGGCTGTCGGGCAGAAGCATCGCTTCCGCCCCCATGCGTGACAGCAGCGACAGCGACAGGAAACCGTGGGCAATCGTGCCGCCAAACGGGGTTTCCGCCGCGGCCTCGGGGTCGACGTGGATGAACTGGCGATCGTCGGTCGCTTCGGCGAAGGCAAGGATTCGGTCCTGATCAACTGACAACCATGAGGAAACGCCGATTTCCTCGCCAATTCTGGCGCGAATTCGGTCGAGGGAGGCGACGGGCATCTAACTTTTGGCCCTGACTTTGGCTGCGCCCTTGGCCGGACCCTTGGCCGTACGCTTTTCGATCGAGACCACCCGCTGGACGTCCGCATAAGGCATGATCATCGTCCCGTCGGGGGCCGAGGTGAAGGTGGTCTGGGTCGGGTAAGCGAAGTCGATGCCCTGCTCGGCGAACACCTTGATGATCCCCAGGCAGATCGCCGAGCGGTGTTTGGCAAGAGCGTCGAATTCGATCGAGCGATCGTCATAAACGAGGTCGAAATCGATCGCGCTGTCGCCGAATCCGGTGATGCAACAGCGCACCATCCGACAGCTTTTGATCGGCTTGATCGCGGCTTCAATAATTTCGGGCATTCGTTCGAGCACTTCCGGCTCGGTCTGATAGACGACTCCGAACGGAAGCCAGGTGCGCCGTGCGCGGGCGGTGGCGAGATTGTGGATTTCCTGGTCGAGCAGATTCTTGTTCGACATCACCACCTGCTCGCCGCCCTGGGCACGGATCCGGGTGGTCTTGAGCCCGATCTGTTCGACTGTCCCGGTGGTGGTTCCGTAACGCACCGTATCGCCTCGCCGGAAAGGACGGTCAAAGACGATGCTGAGCGCTGCGAACAGGTCAGAGAATATGCCCTGCGCGGCGAGGCCGATGGCGATTCCGCCGATTCCGAGCCCGGCGACGAGCGTGGTGACGTTTACCCCGAGATTGTCGAGAATGGCGATGACAGCAATCGCGAAGGCGGCAAAACTGACCAAAACGCGGATGATCGAAATGGCGTTGCCAAGCGTCGATTCGCCCGGCTCTTCGCCGACCCGGCTCCTGACCGCGCCCATCACCAGCTCGCGCGCCCACACGGCGATCTGGATTGCGGCGACGATCACGAAAACGACGTGGACCAGGTGCGAAACCTGCTCTGCGGGTGAGGCGTAGCTGGTGACGATTTCGAGCGCTGCAGCGATCATGAACAGGATGCCGGTCTTGGCCAGGACCGACCCGATGATCCCGATCCAGTCGCGGCAATCGGGATGACGCTCGACGATGCGCTCACCAACCAGCCGGAGGACTAGCATCAAAGCGACGATCGCGGCCGCGACCAGGCCCCCGATCAGCAGCCCTTCACGGTTGGCGAGGAACCAGTCGAACAGGTTCTGAATGTTGCGGATCGGGTCGAATACGGCGTTCACCGCGCCCTAGTGAAGCCCGGGCGACGCGGGATCAACCCTTGGCCGGGATTGCCGCCTTGCTCCGCTTCGGCTTGCGCGCCAGGAAGTCGAGCAGCGCCACCTCGGCCGAGGACAGCCGCTTGCGCGCACGGGGGCGCTCCATTCCGCTCAGCGGATCACGACTATCGTCCTTTACCGCGTCGATTAGCGCCGGGTGGACATAAGCCTTGCGACTCATCGCCTCGGTGTTGCCGAGCGCCTCGGCGACAGGCTCGATCACAGTCTTGACGGTGATCCGCTTTTCATCCGCCTTTTTGAGCAATTGATCGAGCGCGATGACGCTGGCGCTCCACGTTCGAAAATGCTTGGCGGTAAATTCGCCGCCGGTCTTGTCCTTGATATAGTCGTTGACGTCGCTCGAGGTGACCGGCCTGGGCTCGCCGTCGCCGCCCAAATATTGGAACAGCATCTGGCCCGGCAGATCCTGGCAGCGCTTGACGACGCGCTTTAAATGGCTGTCGGAGAGCGACAATTCGTGGACGATGCCATGCTTGCCGGCAAAACGCATGGTCAGCTTATTGCCCTTACGGCGGAGGTGGCGGCTGCGCAGGGTAGTGGCGCCGAAGCTGTTGTTGTCCTTGGCATATTGCTCATTGCCGATCCGGATATGCTCGGTGTCAAGCAGCCGCACGATTGCCGCGAGCACGGTATCGCGCCCCATGTCGCGGCGCTTGAGGTCGCTCTCGACGGCGCGGCGGAGCTTCGGCAGAGCCTTGCCGAATTCGCGCAGGCCATCGAATTTGGAGGCCGAGCGCTTGGCGGTGAAATCGGGGTGGTAGCGATATTGCTTGCGCCCACGCGCATCGATCCCGGTGGCCTGCAAATGACCCTCGGCATCCCTGCAGAACCAGGCGTCGATATAGGCCGGCGCGAGACCGATGGCGTTCAGGCGATCGATCTCCTGGCGGTCCGTGATCTGCTCCCCGGCGGCGGAGAAATAGGCCCAGCCAGCGCCCTTCTTCTCCCGGGTAAGGCCCGGCTGACTGTCGCTACTATGCCGCATGGATAATCACCCGCCGGAGAAACATCGGCATGATAAACGCGTTCACGCCGACAAGTTCCGCACACCCGTCCAAGGAAGACAATATGCCCGCGATCAACCACAGCTCGATCCTCATCATCGCCACCGACCGATTCGAGGAGTCGGAGTTGTTCGGTCCCAAGCAGATCCTCGAAGACAAGGGCGCTACGGTAACGCTGGCGTCGTTATCGACCGACCCGATCCAGGCTACGATCCACGACAAGCTCGGCAAGACCATCCGTCCCGATTTGCTGGTCGGTGATGCCAGGATTGGCGACTATGACGCGCTGATCTTACCCGGTGGGGTCGGCAATCCCGACCGACTGCGCACCGAACGGACGGTGATCGACCTCGTGTCCGACTTCGCGGCGGCGGGGAAACCGATTGCCGCAATTTGTCACGGACCGTGGCTTCTGGTCGAAGCCGATCTGCTGAAGGGGGTGAAGGCGACCAGCTGGCCCTCGATCCGGACCGACCTCAGGAACGCGGGCGCCGAGGTGGTCGATGAACCAGCGGTAACCTCGGGCAACATCGTCACCAGCCGCAATCCGGATGACGTCCCAGCCTTCACCGAGGCGCTGATTGCCTTGGTTGAAAAGGCGCCGGCGCGGATTCGCGAGACTGCGTAAACATTTTGACAAGGATTTGCTCCTAGCCCTCATGGAATGAAGGCACGAACCATCGCCAGGATCGAATTCGAGATAGAAACCGTCGCTGCCGCGTCGGCGGCCGCCGCGGTGGGTTATGCCGTCACTGTGCTCGTGACTGGGCACTACCCCTATCCGGTAGTGCCGGGTATGGCGGCCGGCGCGATCGCCTTCACCGCGATCAGGGAGGCGCTCAAATGGTTGGCGCCGCCGGTTCTTCTCGCCAAAGGAGTCAGGTCCCTGCCGTTCCCGGCGTTGAGCCTGGCCGATTTCAAAGCGGTCGGTGCTCCGGTTCCACAAGCGTCCGCTGGTTTTCCAGCCGAGGAACCGTTGCTGCTTGAAGACGCGCTAGCCGAACTCACGCCCGATCAGCGCGTGGTGCAATTGTTCGACTACGAAGGCCAGCCTTCCTCGGAAGAAAGCAGGATCGATTCCGAAGCCGGGAACGAAGCGCCCGGCAAGCGTCGCGGATCACTGCGCTAATCACTCCTCGATTGTCAGCGCTTCAAGGCTGATCTCAACCGATCCGTCCCCCGTTACCTGCGGGGGCGCAGCAAGTCGATATCAGCGACAATCTGTCCAGGAATGGCGAATTCGGCGTCCTCCAAACCATCACACAGCAACTTAGCCGAAGCGCCCGAACCCGGCCCGGTCAACTTGAGGTCGATCGAGTGCTGCTCTCCGGTCAACGTCAGTGATTGCCAGTCGGACGATTGGACCGCCGCCAGTACCACCTGTTCGCGCGGTGCGCCGGTACGAGCGACCAAAGCGCGATATAGCGCCGCCGCTGCTGGCGAGATCGGCACCCGCATCACTGGCTCGAATCCAGATAGGCGACGACCCGAGCAACGGTGCCGGGACGAGGGTCGCGGCCGTTGCGCAGATCAAACACGAAGCGCGGATCGCCCACTGCTTCTCGTCCGAATTGGGTTGGGGGAACATCACTTCGGCGCAGAAACTTCTCGACCTCTCTTAGCAAATGCACATTGATTTCCTTGGACTTTACGACTCGGCCAATCATTCAATCCCAATGC
>JBDSRE010000261.1:0-3363 GCA_039929465.1 Sphingomicrobium sp.
AATGCCGTATAAGCGGGGAAAAATCGCAGTACCTGCGCTGCCATTAAAACTTTGCCGGCTGCCTCCGCCGCCACTATCATCTCCTCACATTCGGCAACAGTCAGCGCCATCGGCTTTTCAACTAGCACATGCTTTCCGGCGGCGGCGGCGGAGAGGCAGTGATCGTGGTGAAGCCCGCTCGGAGTGAGGATGCAGGCAACATCCACATCTTCCTTCGCAAGCAGGTCGTCGAGGTTGGTGGTGGAGGCCACCCCATATTTTTCGCCGAATGCCTGAGCGCGTTCGGGAACGATGTCGCAAACTGCAGCGAGCGCCGCGCCCGGCACTTGCCCACGACTAAGCAAATCGGCGTGCCGCCGCGCGATATGGCCGCAGCCGATCAGGCCGAAGCGATACGAACTCGCTCGCGCGGGATCGGCCTGACCGTCGGAAGCGCTCATCCCCGTCTGCCGCGCGCCATCGAATGAGCGTCGGCATTCGCCGCAGCCGGAACCGTGCCACGAATTCCGGCGACCGTATCGATTGCCGGGCGCGCATCCTGGAGGCCGAAGCCCTTGCCTTGAAGGATCAGTTCGTAGCTTTGGGTATGTAAGTCGGCGAACCCGCCTGAAAATTCGATCTCCTGGCCGTCGACGGTAATCGAACGGTAGGTTCGCTGCCCGGATTCACGAACCGCGGCGGGCACGTCGGCGACCTCCAGCGAGAGGAACCAGCGCACCCGGGCGCGCTCATATTCGAGATAGCCCGCGGCGCGCGTTTCCTCCATCAAGTGAACCTTGCTTGATTGGAGCTCGCCGAACAGGAAGTGAAGCATGTCGAAGAAATGAACCCCGATATTGGCCACGATCCCGCCCGATTTCTTCTCCTCACCCTTCCACGAATAGAGATACCAGCGCCCGCGACCCGTGATGTAGGTCAGATCGACCTCGTGCTTGGGTGCATCCACCGGTTCCGCGAGGAATCGCTCGCGCAATCCGATGATGTGGGGATGGAGGCGCAGCTGAAGGATCGTGTTGATCCGCTTGCCCGACGTCTGCTCCGCCTCGGCCAGCCCATCGATGTTCCAAGGATTGACCACCAGCGGTTTTTCGCAAATCGCGTCCGCGTTCGAGCGAAGCGCGAAGCGGATGTGCGAATCGTGCAAATAATTGGGCGAGCAGATGGCGACGAAATCGACCTGTTCGTCTAAAGCTTCGCGCTGCAACCGGTCGACTTCCCGGTCAAAGCGTTCAAATTCGGTGAAGAAGCTGCAATCGGGGAAATAGCTGTCGATGATGCCGACCGAATCCGAAGGATCCATGGCCGCGACAAGTCGATTTCCAGTCGCCTTGATCGCGTTCATATGGCGCGGTGCGATGTAGCCGGCGGCGCCGATCAGCGCGAAATTCTTCATCGTCCAAGGCCGAGCCAGCGGCGCGGTCGCGGTTGATACCAACAATCATTCATCACTAACTCCACATGAAGCTTTTGTAGGGGACCCATGAACGTGAGTTATCGGCGAAATTCAGCCACACGAAGAGGATCGCTGCCGAATAGACAATGACCAGAACACGCATCGAAATGTTGGCCCGCCCCCATACCGGGACCCGCGAAACGATCGCAATCTGCAATGGCAGCAGATATAACGCAACCCGATCGACCGCGGTGCTTGAGGAGGATAAGACGAGGAGCGCCATTAGGGTGATTAACGACGCAACCGAGAAATTTCGCCACATTCTCTGTTCCAACGGGTCAAACAGCATCTGACCTTTCGCCAAAAAGAAGATAACTGCCGGGATGACTATCATTGAAACCCGAATTGCGGCGCCCTGCGACGAAAATTGCGTCCCGGAATATTCAGCGACCAAATTGTCAAGACCGTTCGACAAGAACGTGATGTAGATAGAATAGCCGAAGACAAGAACCAAGAGCAGGTTAACGACGCGGCTTTTTTGCGCTCCAAACAAGGCCAGCGGAACCAAGATCACTGCCGTGCGATGGAACGACGCTGCGACGGCGACGTAGAGCAGGAATCGGGTTGTCGACCCGCCTTTTGATAGACCTGCGAGTGCAGCCATGAGGATACCGATTGCAGTGCCTTGCCGGCTGTAGCCCATGGCCACGACGACGACCAAATAGGGAAAGGCAACCAGCGCCGCCAGCCACGGTTCGGGCTGAGCCCGCGCGAGTCGATACAGTCCCCAGGCGAACAATGTGCCGCAGACGAGGTTGACCATCCACAGCTCGCCGCCGCCACGCTTGATATACCAGTTGAGCGCCTGATATCCCGGATCGCCGATGTTGAACTGCTGGCTCAGTGAAAACCTGCCAGCGTCTGTGAACATGCCGCGATAGGCGTTCCAGTCGGCGCCAACTTGAAAGCGGGTGCCGATCATCAGCGCGATGAGAATCATTGCAAGCAAGAAGTAATAATCGCGTTTGGGCGGCGTTCCGCTAAGGTTGGGCTGCCCAAACAATCCGCCCACTGCAAGAGTTACGAATAACGTCCAATAGGGTAACACTTACAATTCCGGCGCTGTTTTTGAGCAGTCGCACCCATAGAAATGCTTTCCTGCCGGGTCCAGCGAGATTGCCAAAATCAGAGGCGACCGCAAAAATCGAATTTTTCCGTCATATTTAGTGAGTGAATTCAGCCTAATTCGCTGCGAGTTTGATGTTTGATTCTCACCCGCGAGGGAATCCGCCGACAGATTTTGGTGGCCGCCATGCCTGGCCGCCTCGCCAAAGGCCGAAACTTCTTTATGGTTGAACCCGCATGAGCCCGCCTAACCGCATTGTCGTAATCGGACTTGGCTATGTTGGCTTGCCGCTCGCAATCGCCCTGGCGCTCAAGTTTGATACCGTCGGCTGCGATGTGGATGAGGGCCGGATCGCGGAACTGCGCGCCGGCCACGACCGCACCGGCGAAATTGACAGCGCGACGCTCACTCGAAGCGGCCTCAAGCTAACCGACAATCCCCAAGATTGCGCTGGCGCCGACGTCTACATCGTGACTGTCCCGACTTCGATCGACGCCGAAAAGCGCCCTGACTTGACGGCGCTGCTCACGGCAACTCGGATGGTCGCCCAGGCGATCGACCCTGGTCTTCGGCCCACGGTCGTCATTGAAAGCACCATCTATCCCGGAGTCACCGAGAACCTGTGCGGGCCGGAGATCGAGCACTTGGCGAAGCTCAAACGCGGACGCGATTTCCGCCTTGCCTACAGTCCCGAGCGGATCAACCCCGGCGACCGCGAGCACCGGATCGAAACGATCACAAAGGTCATTGCCGGCGAAGACGAAGAAGTCCTTGACCAGCTTGAGCGGATCTATGGCTCGATCACCGAAGGCGGAGTGTTCCGGGCTGCGTCGATCAAGGTCGC
>JBDSRE010000262.1:0-3497 GCA_039929465.1 Sphingomicrobium sp.
GAGTAGAATTTGCGTTCGCGCGCCAGCCGCACCCGCTCGCCTTCGAGCACCCCCAGTCGCCGGCAGTCGGCACGCAGGCGGCGGATCGTTGCCACCCGCGCCGGATCGCTCTCGGTCCCGTCGAACAGCAGCGCCGTAAGCAACAGGTCGAGCCACTCGATCGTCAGTGGCGGCCACGCAGCGGTGCCGACCCCGAGCAGACTGCGGCCCGTTTCGGGCACGGCCACGCCGATCGCCTGGCCATAGGTCATCATCGCCGCGAACAGGTCGGGGTTGTCCAGCACTTGCTCGACATGGCGCTCGGGTTCGATCATCCACGGATGACCCTCGAGCAACGCCCGGAACGCGGGATCAACCGGCAGCGTTTCGAGGAACCCGTTGACCGCCGCAACGTGGAGCGCGAACGCCGTTCCCTCATCGCCCACCGGCAACGACAACAGGATCAGGTCCTGGTGCGGGGCCAGGTCGCCGCTCTTGACCAGGGCTGGAATCGGGATGTCTTCGTCGATCGGCCCGCAAAGTGCTTCGTAGCGCCGCCATTCGGCCGGCTCGACATCGTAAGGCGGGGTCGCGGTCAGCGCGACCACGACCGCATCGGGCAGCGCATCGCGCAATTGATCGAGCGCGGCCCACCACTCGCGCCGCAAGTGATGCGCCTCGTCGAGCACCAAGGTGATCGGACCTTGCGCCATCAAATTGGCAACCAGCACCGACAGCGGCGCCTCGGCGACTTCACCCGTCGTTTCAGCCTCGCCCGACTGGCTGTCCAACCGATCGCGTTGCACCGCCATGTAGAGCTTCTGGTAGGTCAGCACCGTGATCGGGCAGGCCTGGTCGATCCTGGTCGTCGCCAGCCGAGCGATCGGCGCTCCGGCGGGCGCGAACATCGCACTCAACCGATCGACCCACTGGTCGCGAATGGTCACCGTCGGGGCCAGGATCAAGGCGGTTCGACCCAGCCGACGGACCAGTTCCAGGCCAAGCAAAGTCTTTCCCGACCCGGGCGCGGCGACCAGGTGAAATCGGCCATCCGCCAGATAGGCGTCCGAATGCTCGAGCGCCTGCGCCTGATAGTCGCGCCAGACGCCTTGGAAACCGATCATCGACTCTGCCGTCACGCGCAAATCTCCCCCTGCCTAGCGGTGATCAAATGCCGCCCCCTTGGCAAGAGTCGCGCGTTGGCCATTGCCGTTGCGGACCGCGCAACCCATCTCGTTTCGAAACTGACCTGCCCCAGGAGTTCCGAATGGCCGACGCACCTTCCATCCCGACCGATTACACTCCCCCCGAAATCTGGGCCTGGACCCAGCCCAGCGGCGGCAAGTTCGCGTCGATCAATCGCCCCGTTGCCGGTGCCACCCATGATCGCCCGCTCGCCATCGGCGATCACCCGCTCCAGCTCTACAGCCTCGGCACCCCCAACGGGGTCAAGGTCACGATCATGCTCGAGGAATTGCTCGCCGCCGGTCACCAGGGCGCGGAGTATGACGCATGGCCGATCGATATCGGCGAGGGCGAGCAGTTCGGTTCGGGCTTCGTCGCGCTCAACCCCAACAGCAAGATCCCCGCCTTGCTCGACCGCACCGACCCCGCCAACCCGCAGCGGGTGTTCGAGAGCGGTGCGATCCTGCTTTACCTTGCCGAGAAGTTCGGCGCTTTCCTCCCCGCCGATCCCGCCGCCCGCACCGAGGCCCTCTCCTGGCTGATGTGGCAGATGGGCGCGGCCCCGTTCCTCGGCGGCGGCTTCGGCCATTTCTACGCCTACGCGCCCGAGAAATACGAATATCCGATCAACCGCTACGCGATGGAGGTGAAGCGCCAATATGACGTGCTCGATCGCCACCTCGCGGACCACGACTATATCGCCGGGGCCGATTACAGCATCGCCGATATCGCCATCTGGCCCTGGTATGGCGCGGTGATGCTGGGCCAGGCCTATGGCGACGCCGCGACCTTCCTCGGCCTCGACGAGTACCACCACGTCCGCCGCTGGGTCGACCAGATCGCGGCCCGCCCCGCAGTCCAGCGCGGCCGCCGCGTCAACCGCAACCCGAGCGAGGAAAATCCGGATTTGGTGCGGGAACGGCACTCGGCAGGAGATCTGGACTGACGGCCGAGCCGTCGAGCGAGTCGCTGACACCCCCCTCAACCGGGGGGTTATACCACGATCCGACCCTCATCCAACTCGAACAAGTTAAAGCCGCGGTTGCGATCCAGACCGAGAGGCAAGGCGATCCCGCTATAAAACCGCTCTACAAAATCCCAGTAGGCATTCGCTCGTGTGGCATACAGAGTAGTGTCTTCAATCTTGTACAATGCGCGCTCTTCCCACGACCACCTGTACAGGCTGTCCGGCTCATTCAGCGTTGCTAGGATATCGACCGGTATTTCCTTCGGTAAGAGCTTTCTCATTGCCGCGAACGCGGTGTTCCATGAGACATCATGATTGCCAGGAACAACAACGATTTTACTACGATCCCCATCAAGGAAGCGGTTAGCCAACAAAGAGAGAAACTCCTCAGCCACCGCGTATTGGGCGTTCACCTCTGTCGCGTGGTTAGTGTCACCCAAGCGCGCGCCTTGAATGAGAGCTCCGCTGACGATTATTGCCTTCGGGGGTGGAATTTGTGGGGTCTCGCCGACGTACCTGTCAGCATCGGCGACTAACGAGGCAATCAATGCTGCATATGCAATGGCTCTCGGTGCGAGCGGTGGAGATCGGAGATATGAAGGATCGTAAACACGCCTTTATTCGTCCCCCATCTTTAACGCAGCAATAAACGCCTCCTGAGGGATGCTCACGTTGCCGTACTCCCTCATTTTTGCCTTACCTTTTTTCTGCTTGTCGAGCAGCTTGCGCTTCCGGCTCGCATCCCCGCCATAGCATTTCGCCGTCACGTCTTTCCTCATCGCGCTGATCGTTTCGCGGGCGATGACCTTGCCGCCGATCGCGGCCTGGATCGGGATTTTGAAGAGGTGGCGGGGGATGAGGTCTTTGAGCCGCTCGACCATGCCGCGGCCGCGCGCCTCGGCGGTGCCGCGGTGGACGATCATGCTCAAGGCGTCGACCGGCTCCTCGTTGACCAAGATGCTCATCTTGACGAGGTCGCCCTCGCGGTGGCCGATCTGGTGATAGTCGAAGCTGGCATAGCCCTTCGACATGCTCTTTAAGCGGTCGTAGAAATCGAACACCACTTCGTTCAATGGCAGCTCATAGGTCAGCTGCGCGCGGCCGCCGACATAGGTCAAATTCTTCTGGATCCCGCGGCGATCCTGGCACAATTTGAGGATCGGGCCGAGATAGTCGTCGGGGACGTAGATGGTCGCCTCGATCCACGGCTCCTCGATGGTCACGATCCGGCTCGGGTCGGGCATGTCGGCCGGATTGTGGAGCTCGATCAGGCTGCCGCCATCCTCGCCCTCGCCGACCACCACTCGGCCCGAGGTCGCCCCCGGGTCGCCGCGCTTGGCTCGGCCGAGCTGGATGCGATAGACCA
>JBDSRE010000263.1:0-3571 GCA_039929465.1 Sphingomicrobium sp.
GACGAGGCCAAGTCGGTGACGGTGGTTAAGCGTTGACCAGCTGCGCTCCGGCGCCTTAGGGCCGGGCCCGGGAGAGAGACGCGCTTATGGCCGACAAGATTTACGCCACTGCCGAGGCTGCGCTCGACGGCTTGCTCAAGGACGGCATGTCCATCGCCGCGGGCGGGTTCGGGCTGTGCGGCATTCCCGAACGCCTGATCGACGCGATTGTCGCAAGCGGGGTCAAGGACCTGACCATCGCCAGCAACAATGCCGGGATCGACAATGAAGGGCTCGGCAAGCTGCTGCGGACGCGCCAGGTCAAGAAGATGATCTCGTCCTATGTCGGCGAGAATAAGGAATTCGAGCGCCAGTTCCTCGCCGGCGAGCTCGAGGTTGAATTCTGCCCTCAGGGGACGCTCGCCGAGCGCATGCGTGCGGGCGGTGCGGGAATCCCGGGATTCTACACCAAGACGGGGGTCGGAACTCAGGTGGCCGAGGGGAAAGAGGTCAAAGAATTCGACGGCCATGAGTACATCCTCGAACGCGGCATTCGCGCCGATTTAAGCATCATCAAGGGGTGGAAGGCGGACGAGGCGGGCAACCTCATGTTCCGCAAGACCGCGCGCAATTTCAACGCGCCGGCGGCCACTTGCGGGCGGGTGTGCGTAGCCGAGGTCGAGGAGATCGTTGCGGTCGGCAGCCTCGACCCCGATTGCATCCACGTGCCGTCAATCTACATCAAGCGCCTGATCCTCGGCGCCCCCTACGACATGAAGATCGAATTCACGACCACGCGCGAAAGGGAGAATGCGTAATGCCCTGGACCCGCGATCAGATGGCGGCGCGCGCGGCCAAGGAGCTTCGCGACGGCTATTACGTCAATCTGGGAATCGGCATCCCGACCCTGGTGGCGAACAATATCCCGACTGGCATGGACGTCATCCTTCAGTCGGAAAACGGGATGCTCGGGATCGGGCCGTTCCCCTATCCGGACGAGGTCGACGCCGACCTTATCAACGCGGGCAAGCAGACCATCAGCGAATTGGACAGCTCATCCTATTTTAGCTCCTCGGACAGTTTCGCGATGATCCGCGGCGGGCATATCGACTTAACCGTATTGGGCGCGATGGAGGTCGATCAGGACGGCGACATCGCCAATTGGATGATCCCGGGCAAGATGATCAAGGGCATGGGCGGGGCAATGGACCTCGTCGCCGGGGTCAAGAAGATCATCGTTGTGATGGAACATGTGTCGAAGTCGGGCGACCCGAAGTTCATCCCCCAATGCACGCTTCCGCTAACGGGCAAGAACGTCGTCGACATGATCATCACCGACATGTGCGTGTTCCAGCGGTCGGATCACGATCATCCGTTCAAACTGATCGAACTGGCGCCCGGAGTGACCGCTGAGGAAGTCCGAGACAAGACTACGGCAAGCTACGAGGACTAGGCGCTCCGTCGCTTATTGCGCGAACGTTATCCACGCGGTTCTGACTGCGCTCACCGGCCCACCAGAAGGAAGCGCGACGGCTCGGCGATAATCCTGCTTGAGCTTGGCGCAGCCGAGCGGGCCGAGGGTTTCGCCATAACCGGTGCTGATCGCCTGACAGTCGACGGTTGCGCCAGTGGCATCGACCATCACCGCATATTTGACCGATACTGGCGTGCTCTCACCCTGAGGGAGCTGGTTGACGCTGACTTCGAAATCGGGGCCGACCTCGCTCTGTGCCCACAGGTCGGGGTCGATCGCCCAATTGAGCCGCGAGCGATAGACGCCGTAAACCGGGGCGCCCTTCGAATCGAGCGCGGACGAGAACCGGGCGCGCTTCATGGCGATCTCGCAAGTACGCTCGTCGAGCACGCCGTGGCCGCTGGACTTGTCGATCGTGCAAGCGATCGGTCGACCGTTGGTGTCGACCGTCAGTTCGAATATGGTGGTTCCCTCCCACCCACGCTCGAACGCTTGCATCGGATAATCCTCGTCGATGAACCACGGCATTGGCTTGGTCGGCGATGCCGCCATCACTGATGAAAGAAGAAGAATTTCGATTCCGGTCACGGTCAGTCCCCTTCGTCATTGCCACTGGCCCGGGACTCGCCGGGCACCATCATCATATCCGACCCGTGCGCGCCGCGCTATCGTCGGCATGCATGCGATAGGGAGAAAGCCATGTTCACGCCCGGAAACAGTCACGGCGACATACTCTTTCCTGGGGACAGGGGTCATGCTGCGACTGAGGCGAACGGATGAAAGCTTTATTGTCGCACGCGCCGGGCGGTCCGGACACTCTCCGCGTGGATGAAATGCCTGATCCGGTGGCCGGGCCGGGGGAGCTGCTGGTGCGGGTCCGTGCCTGCTCGATCAATTATCCCGACGTGCTGATCATCGAGGACAAATATCAGCTCAAGCCGCCGCGCCCGTTCGCTCCGGGCAGCGAGATTGCCGGCGAGGTCGAGGCGCTCGGCGAAAACGTCACCGGCTGGGCGCCGGGCGATCGATTAATCGCCGCAACCGGCTTTGGCGGGCTGGTCGAAAAGGTCGTGGTCAAGGCGGCGACGGCGATCCCGCTGCCCGCCGAGCGAAGCTTCGAAGAAGGCTCGGCGCTGCTGCTGACTTACGCCACCGCAATTCACGCGCTGGCCGACCGCGGAACGCTCAAACCCGGCGAGACATTGCTCGTCCTCGGCGGCGCCGGCGGCGTCGGGATTGCAGCCATCGAAATCGGCAAGGCCATGGGTGCCCGGGTTGTCGCCGCGGTGTCGTCGGCGGACAAGGCCGAAGCCGCGACCGCCGCCGGGGCCGACGAAACGGTCGTCTATCCTGCCGGCCCATTCGATCCCGATTCGCGCAAACAGCTCAGCGCCTTGTTCAAGGCTGCGCTTCCCGCAGGCGGCGCCGATTGTATCCTCGACCCGGTCGGCGGGGACTATAGCGAAGCGGCATTGCGCGCGATCGCGTGGGAGGGGCGCTTCCTCGTTGTCGGCTTCCCAGCTGGAATTGCGCGTTTGCCGCTTAACCTGACCCTGCTCAAAAGCTGCGATGTGTGCGGGGTGTTCTGGGGCGCTTTTGCAGCGCGCGACCCACAGGCCAATGCGGCCCACGTCGCGCAATTGTTCCGCTGGTGGGAGGAGGGCAAGATCGCCCCCCGGGTCAGCGCCACCTTCCCGCTGGAGCGCGGCGGCGAGGCGATTGCCGCGCTTCGCGATCGCCGGGCGGTGGGCAAATTGGTGGTTACGCTCTGAGTGACGGGCGCGGCTCGGAACAGGCTGCTGAAATCGGCCTTCTGGGCGGCCGCGGTCTTTGCCTTTGTCATGGCGGTGCTGCCCCATCCGCCGCGATTGCCAGGATCGCCGTCGGACAAGATCCAGCATATCACGGCCTTTGCAACGCTCGGCCTGCTCAGCGGCCTGGCCTATCCGCGCACCGCGATCATCCGCCTGATCGTGCTGCTGTCGCTGTTCGGCGCGGTGATCGAGATTGTTCAGGCGATTCCAGCGCTCAATCGCGACAGCGATGCGATCGACTGGATTGCCGATACTATCGCCTGCGCTTTGGTCGTGGCCGCGCTCGGCTGGTGGCGAATGCGGG
>JBDSRE010000264.1:0-7485 GCA_039929465.1 Sphingomicrobium sp.
ACCCGAAGGGCACGCACACCGCGCCGAGCGGCGGTGCAGTCAAACACGGCATGGGCGAAAGTTTCCTGAAGATTGTAGCGGCGCTCACCGGCGAGTCGCTCGACATCCTGGCGGACGTTATCGTAATTCCACGCCAGCGTCGGATCGTCGCTGGCGGGCGCTGCCGCATCTTCGAGCCAGATTTCGACGTTGACCAGCAATCGTTGTGGCGCGCCGACTTCGAAATCGTGAAAGCCGACATCGACGTTGACCGCGAGCGAATCGAGGATGATCCGCGCCGTTCGGACCTTGAGGTGGTCGGGAACGAGCCCAACCAGTCGGGATGGTTCGCCAGTCATTCTTCCCCCAAGAATTGGACGTCGCGATCGAGTGTCATGAATCGCTGACCCGAATCGAGCGAAAGGATTTGTCCGGTCACGGTGTGCGCGCCAATCAGATAGGACAATGCGGCAATGACGTCTTCAGGCTCGACCCCGCGGCGCAACGGATTGCGGTCATGCACAGCCTGAAAATTGGCCTCGCTCTGGCCCGACGAGCGGAGCATCAGCGCGGGGGCTATTCCGTTGACCCTCACCCGCCGCTCGGCGAAGGCGCGGGCGGCCAGCCGGGTCCACTGGCCAAGCGCCATTTTCGATAGGGTGTAGCTCAGGAAATCGGGGTTTGGAGCAGCGATCTTGGAGTCGAGTATATTCACCACCAGAGCATCTGCTTCACCGTCCTGACGCGTAGCAAACAAATCGCTAAGGACCACCGGCGCGCGCAGATTGATCGCCAAATGTCGATCGAATTCGTGGGCGCTGAAGTCGCTTGGCCCGTCCCACACGAAGCGCGCCGCGTTATTGACCAGCAGACGCAGCGGCGGAAGGCCGTCGGCAGCGGCGATGATGCGTTGCGGCGACGTGGGATTTTCAAGGTCAGCGGAGATTTTGATCGAGCCAGCGGGAACATCGTCTGAATCGTCATGGACATGCGCGATGACCGTCCAACCCGCACTCAACAGCGCCTCGGCAATCGCCGCGCCGACGCGTTTTGCGGCACCGGTCACGATTGCTGTTCTGGGTGGCGAGCGGGACATTCACGCGACTCCTGCCTTGAGCGCGGGCGCGAAGCAATCCAATGATGCCAGATATGCCCGAGACCAGAGCCCCAATCGCCCTCCAGGGGATCAGCCTCGCGGAGCTTCAACAGGCCATCGACGAGCGCCGGTTGCCGCCGGTCGATCAGTGGCAACCCAAGCATTGCGGCGACAGCAAAATGCGCATCGCCCGCGATGGTACCTGGTTTCATCGGGGCACAGCGATCACACGGCCGGCGATGGTGCGGCTGTTCTCGACCGTGCTTCGCCGCGAAGCCGACGGCAGCCATGTTCTTGTCACCCCGGTTGAGAAACTGGCGATCGACGTTGAGGCGACTGCCTTTCGCGCCGTCGATATGCGCATCGAGGGCGACGGCGAGCGGCGGCGAATCGCTTTCTCGCTCGACAGCGGCGACGCGGTGATGCTCGATTCCGACCATCCGCTGACCGTGGTTGTTGGCAAGGACGGCCCAAGCCCGCGACTGCTCGTCCGGCACGGGCTCGAGGCCGAGCTCACTCGCCCACTTTATTACGAGCTGGCCGAGATCGCCCTCGCCGAAGGGCGCGATCCGCCAGGCGTGTGGAGCAACGGCACTTTCTTCGCGCTCGATCCGCAATGAGCGCGCTTGCCGACCCCTTCCGTCTGTCGCTCGACCGGCAACCCTTGCCGCCGCTGCTTGCGGGCGACGATGTCGAGCGCGATCACTCCAGCCCCCTGACCCCAGCCGCCGTACTCATCGCGATTACCGATTCGCCGCGTCCCGGGATGATCCTCACCGTCCGCCGCGAGCACCTGCGCACTCACGCAGGACAAGTCGCCTTCCCCGGCGGTGGAATCGATTCGGGCGAGGACTCAATCGCCGCGGCCTTGCGCGAGGCCGATGAGGAGCTGGGCCTTAATCCGGCAAGCGTGTCCATCATCGGTGTGCTCGATCCATATCGGACGATTACCGGCTACAACGTCATCCCCGTGCTCGGAGTAATCCCGCCTGACCCGGCGCTCGAACCGCACGAGCATGAAGTCGCCGACTGGTTCGAGGTGCCGCTCAGCTTCGTTCTCGACCCCGCCAATCTGAAGCGCCGCTCAACCCTGTTCCAGGGCCGCGATCGCCAGTATTACGAGATCAATTGGAACGGACGGAAGATCTGGGGAGCAACCGCGGCGATGATCGTCAATTTGTCGCTGAGGCTACAATGGCCCTGACGGTCGACGCCGCGCGATGGCGCCGCCGCCGGGGTGTGGCGCGCGTGATAGACGCGCTTGGCGGTGCTGACGGTCTGACTCGCTATGTCGGCGGCGCGGTGCGCGACGGATTGATGGGGATCAAGGTCAGCGATCTGGACCTGGCAACGAAGCTCCGCCCCGACTCGGTGCTCGAGCGGCTCAAGGCGGCGGGGGTCAAGGCGGTGCCGACCGGGATCGAACACGGCACGATTACCGCAGTCAGCGCCGGAAAGCCGGTCGAGATCACGACCCTTCGCCGTGACGTCTCGACCGACGGCCGGCGCGCGACGGTCGCCTTCACCGACGACTGGCGCGAGGATGCGGCGCGCCGCGATTTCACCATCAACGCGCTGTCTGCCGACCCGGTAAGCGGCGAATTGTTCGATTATTTCGGCGGTCTGGCCGACCTTGAGCAGCGGAAGGTTCGATTCATCGGCGACCCGCTTCAGCGGATCGCCGAGGACCATTTGCGGATCCTCCGCTTTTTTCGCTTCCACGCCCGCTTCGGACGCGGGGCGCCCGACGCCCAGGCGCTCGCTGCCTGCACCGCCCGATCCAACGACCTGATGGCATTGTCGCGTGAGCGCATCGCCGATGAGCTCGTCAAACTCCTTGGCCTTCCCGACCCGGTGGAAACGGTCGCGCTGATGCTCGAGCGGGAAATCTTGAAACCGATCGTGCCCGAAATCGCGGCGGACTCGGCGGCGCAGTTGCGGGCAGTGGTCGCTGCCGAGCGCAAGGCCAAGGCCGCTCCCGACGGGCTTCGCCGGCTCGCAGCCTTGTTGCCGCGCGATTCGAAAACCGCCGAAGCGGTTGCGGCCCGGCTAAAGCTGTCGAACAAGGCCAGGAAGCGTCTCGGGTGCGCCGCCGGGACCGACCTCATGGTCTCACCCCGGGCCCTCGCCTATCGAATCGGCAGCGACTGCGCGCTCGACCGATTGCTGCTCGCCGGCCAATGGTCCGAGGCCGGTGTAATCCGCGGCTGGACCCCGCCGCGCCTGCCGATCGGCGGCGGGGCGCTGATCGAACGTGGGCTGACCGAAGGCCCAATCGTCGCCCGAACCTTAAAGGCGATTGACCGCCGTTGGGCCGACAACGGCTTCCCCGAGGGCGCGGCATTCGAGCAAATGGTCGACGAAGCGGTGCGCTCGGCGATTCGTTAGGGACAACGGTCGTTGAAGAAGGCGATCGCCTCGTCGGCTTTGAGCGGCCTGGAGAAATAATAGCCTTGGCCGGCAGCGCAGCCGAGTGCCGCCAGAGTTGTTGCGAGTTCTACCGTTTCAATGCCTTCGGCAGTGGTCGACATGCCCAGCGCCTCGGCCAGGCCAAGCACCGCCCGGACGATCGCCACGCTGTCGGGGTCGGCCATCATTCCCGAGACAAAGCTCCGGTCGATCTTGAGCACGTCGATTGGCAGTTTCTGGAGGTACGCGAGGCTTGAATAGCCGGTCCCGAAATCGTCCATCGCCACAGTCGCATCGTGGCTTTTGAGGGATTCAAATACGCGAAGTGCTCGCGCCGGATCCTGAACGATCGCGCTTTCGGTCAATTCAAGCGTCAGTCGATGCCCGCTGAGGCCGGCGGCTTTGAGCCCCGCACCGACCATCTCGGCGACATCATCGCGCGCAACCTGGATCGCCGACAGATTAACCCCGACATAGAGCGGCAGGGCAGCGCCTGCACTCCGGTCCCAATCCGCGAGCGTGTGCAGCGCCCGGTCCATCGCCCAGCGGCCAAGCTCGAGGATCAGCCCCGATTCCTCGGCCACTGGGATGAATTCGCCAGGGCTGATTTCGCCGCGCTCCTCATGGGTCCAGCGGGCCAGTGCCTCGAAACCTGCGACGGCCCCGGTCTTGAGGTCGATCAGCGGCTGGTAATGCAGTTCCAGCTGCTGTTTTTCCAGCGCTCGGCGAAGCTCGGTTTCGATTGAAAAGCGGCGCCGCGCCTCGGTCGCCTGGCGCAATTCATAGACTTGCGACCGCCCCGCGGTCTTGGCCTGCTTGACCGCGAATTGGGCATTGCGAAACAGTTCCTCGCCTTCTTGATCGGCCTGCATCAGCGCCACGCCGATCGCGCATTCGACCCGAATCTCCAGGTCGGAAATCTTGAATGGCGCGGTCAGCACGTCCTGGATTCGCTCGGCGGTGGTGAGCGCGTGCTCAACCGCTCGGCGAAGGGTAACCAGAATGCTGAATTCATTGCCGCCGGTGCGCGCAAGCACATCCCCGGCTCGAAGCGCGAGAATCAGCCGACGCGCGAACGTGATCAGCAATTCGTCCCCGGCCAGACTACCGATCGATTCGTTAATCCGCGAGAAGCGCAACATGTCGACCACGAGCACCGCATGGTCGATATCATCGACAAGCGTCGGCCTGCCGGCATTTTTAACGGCTTCGGCGAAGGCCACGCGATTGGGCAGTCCGGTCAGACTATCGTGCAGCATTTCTGAGCGAAGCGCGCGTTCGGATTGCACTTCGACGGTTCGATCGACGAGGCTGACGAGGCAGCGCGGCGACCCAAATTCGTCGCGCCGGAGTGGTGCGAGCTTGATTCGCAGGTGGCGTGCGGCAAAGCCTTCACCGTCGCAAAAGTCCAATGTGTCGGGCCCGGACATGTCGGCAAGAAAGGCAAGCAGCTGGGCCACCCGGAGATGCGTGCAATTGCTGAAATCTCCGCCAATCATTGCCGCATCGCCGGTCGAGGCCATCAGCGCGTCGAAGCGCCAGTTGCGCTCGAACAACTTAAGCACCCCATTTTTGTTTAGGCCGACGATTGCAGCGGCGATTGGAAGCGCGTCGAGCAAGCCGATGTCGTCCGCCATTTCGAGTGGCGCGGTTACTGCAGATCTTGCTGTCCCCCCAATCCGCGGACTGGGCAGGCGCGTGGGCGCGGCTCGCATCCCCGATCTATTTACCTCAACCGGTTAATTTCCGGTTTCCACCAAACTTGCCAAGGGCTTAGTGGCGGGTGGTCAATCGAACCGATTAGTGCGCGGGAAACCGACCGGCGGCATGCGCCCGGCGGCGCCGCGAGCAGCGCGCCACGGTGCGAGATCGCTTTCGGTGCGGGTACGGCCGCTATCCCCGCCCAGCGCCCAGTTGAGGCCGTCGGCAAGCCGCAATGCAATAGCGTCGGACAAACCGCCGTCGCGAAAGCGCTGCAGAGTCACCCCCTGCCCCCGCGCCAGCTCGGGCAATTCGGCCAGCGGGAACACCAGCATCTTTCGATTCTCGCCGATTGCAGCGACCGTGTCGGCACCCTCGGGGACCAACCGGATGACGGCGAGCCGGGCGCCTGGCCTAAGATTGACCAATTGCTTGCCCTTTCGGGTTTCGCCGAGCACCGCCTCGCCGCTGGCGATAAAGCCGCGTCCGTCGGACGATGCGGCGAGCAACTTCCTGTCGGGTCGAAGCACCAGCAACTGAACGATGTCGACCTCGGCATCAAGATCGATGAACAGCCGCACCGGCTCGCCGAAGCCGCGCGCTCCGGGCAATCTGTCCGCGCCCAGCGTGTACGCCCGCCCGTTCGAGGCGAACAAGGCGAGCTTGTCGGTGGTGTGGGCGTGGAAATGGCGGAACGGTCCGTCGCCTTCCCGCCATTTCAGCTCGCCGATCTCGTTGAGCGCGACATGGCCCTTCATCGCCCGGATCCAGCCGCGCTTCGACAGCATGACGGTGATCGGTTCCTTTTCGATCATCTGGGTCCAGTCGATGTCGGCCCGGGCGGTTGCCGCGGCCGGGCGGATGGCGGTCCGCCGAGCATCGCCAAACCGGTCCTTCATCGCCGCCAGATCGCGCTTGATCCGGGTCTTCTGGCGCTCGCGGCTGCCGACGAGCTTGTCGAGCGCCTCGCGCTCCCTGGTCAGCGCCTCGCGCTCCTTGGCCAGCTGCATTTCCTCGAGCTTGCGCAAGCTGCGCAGGCGCATGTTGAGGATTGCCTCTGCCTGGCGCTCGCTGAGCCCAAATTCGCCGATCATCACCGGCTTGGGCTCGTCTTCGCCGCGAATGATGGCAATGATCCGGTCGAGGTTGAGAAAGGCGATGAGGAAACCGCCGACCAACTCGAGGCGATCGTCGATCCTGGCGATCCGGTGGAGCGAGCGGTTGACCAGTACTTCGAACTGGAAATCGAGCCACGCGAGCAGGCATTCCTTGAGGCTCATCACGCCCGGCGTGCGCTTCTTGTCGAGCAGGTTGAGATTGAGCGGGAAGCGATTTTCGAGCTCGGTCAGCCGGTAGAGGCTTTCCTCCAGCAGCGCCGGATCCACGGTTCGACTGCGTGGCTCGAGGATGATCCGCAAATCCTCGGCACTTTCGTCGCGGACGTCGACCAGGATCGGCAGTTTCTTGTCGGCGATCAGGCCCGCGATCTGCTCGATCAACTTGCCCTTCTGGACACCGTAGGGGATTTCGCTGACCAGCAGGTGCCACCCGCCGCCTTTTTCACTGACCTTCTCGATCTTCGCGCGGACTCGGAAGGAGCCGCGCCCGGTGACATAGGCTCGGGCGATCGACTCTTCGTCTTCGACGAGCACGCCACTGGTCGGGAAGTCGGGCCCGCGGACATGCTCCAGAAGCGCTCGGTCGTCGAGCGTCCGGTCGTCGACCAAGGCCATCGCCGCATCGGCCAGCTCGCCGACATTATGCGGCGGAATGCTGGTCGCCATCCCGACCGCGATCCCGCTGGCGCCGTTGGCGAGCAGATTGGGAAACAGGCCGGGGAAGATTTCCGGCTCTTCATCCTCGCCATTGTAGGTTGCGCGAAAGCCGACCGTGCCTTCGTCGAGCCCGGCCATCAACGCCATTGCGATGGGCGTCAGGCGGGCTTCGGTGTAGCGATACGCTGCCGCATTATCGCCGTCGATATTGCCAAAATTGCCCTGTCCGTCGACGAGCGGGTAGCGGAGCGCGAAATCCTGCGCGAGCCGGACCATCGCATCATAGACGCTCTGGTCACCGTGCGGGTGATATTTACCGATGACATCGCCGACCACCCGTGCTGATTTTTTATAGCCCCCGCCGGGATCGAGCTTGAGCAGCCTCATCGCCCACAGCAAGCGCCGGTGGACCGGCTTCAAACCGTCGCGAACATCGGGCAGCGAGCGCGCGGTGATCGTCGACAGGGCATAGACGAGGTAGCGCTCCGAAAGCGCGGCATCGAAGGGCGTTTCGATTACTGACGA
>JBDSRE010000265.1:0-3328 GCA_039929465.1 Sphingomicrobium sp.
CCCGGACATGCGGGCCGCTTACGGCTCAGGACTCGGTCGAAACGATTTCGCGGCCGTTATAATGGCCGCACGCCGAACACAGATTGTGGGGCAATTTCAGCTCGCCGCAATTGGGGCATTCCTGAAAGGTCTTGGGGCTCAGCGCGTCATGGCTTCGGCGCATATTGCGCTTCGACGGCGAGGTTTTTCTTTTGGGGACAGCCATGAGGCACCTTCAATTCGGATTTGGCAAATATCAATAAAAATTGCGACGGCCTGCGCCGGTCTCGGCAAGAGCTGGGGTTCCCCTCAGTCCCGCGGCGGCAGATCGATCGTCGCGACCGTGCGTCCCTATAGCGCCTGGGAGCGCCGTTGCAAGCAGGGAGGGCCCATCGTCAGGCCGATGCCAGCGCGTGATCCCCGACATAGGGGTTGGTCGCGCGTTCTTCGCCGAAGGTCGACATCGCGCCGTGGCCGGGGACGAAGGCGGTGTCATCGCCAAGCGGCCACAGCCGCCCGGTGATTGAGGCGATGAGGTCGCCATGGTTGCCGTGGGGGAAGTCCCAGCGCCCGATTCCGCCCCTGAACAGGACGTCTCCGACCAGCGCCAGCTTGGATGCTGGGTGGTGGAAGATGACGTGGCCCGGGGTGTGGCCGGGGCAATGGCGGACGTCGAGGGTAAGTTCACCCACCGTGACCTGGTCGCCGTCCTCGAGCCACCGAGCGGGCACGAACGGCTGGCCGGCAATGCCGTAGCGCGCGCCATCCTCGGCGAGCCGCTCGATCCAATAGATGTCGTCCTTGTGCGGCCCCTCGATCGCAACCCCGAGTTCATCCGCCAGCAGCCCCGCCGATCCCGCATGGTCGATGTGCGCATGAGTGAGCAGGATCTTCTCGATCATTACGCCATGATGAGCAGCAGCGGCTTTGAGCCGGTCGAGGTCGGCGCCGGGATCGACGAACGCACCGCGCATCGTTGCGGTGCACCAGATCAGGCTGCAATTCTGCTGCAACGGGGTAACCGGGATAATCGCCGCGCGCAGCGGCGGACTGGCGCTCATCGATTTGGGTTCACGGCTTGAGCAAATTCTGGTTCCAGAACAGGATCGTGGTCCAGAACAGATAATCCTGATTTTCCTTCTTGGCGAAGCCGTGGCCCTCATTTTCGCCGATCATGTACCAGGCGGTGCCGCCCCGTCCGCGGATCGCGGCGACAATCTGGTCGGCCTCGGCCTTGGGCACGCGCGGATCATTGGCACCAGCGACGACGAACAGCGGCGCCTTGATCTCGGCGATCCGGCGGAGCGGTGAGATATCCATCAGCTTTGCGCGCTGCTCGGGCACCCGCTCGTCACCATATTCGACCCGGCGCAAGTCGCGGCGATAGCTTTGCGTGCCTTCGAGGAAGGTGACGAAATTGGAAATCGCGACAGTGCACAAAGCGGCCTTGAAGCGGTCAGCATAAGCGATCGCAGAGGCGTAGCACATATAGCCGCCGTAGGAGCCGCCGGTGACCGCCATGCGCTCGGGATCGAGTCCGGGATCGGCGCTGAGGCGGGTCAGGAAGGCGCCGATGTCCTTGACCGAATCCTCGCGCTTGAAGGGGCCGTTGTCGAGGTTGATGAAGCGCTTGCCATAGCCCGACGAGCCGCGGACATTGGGGTAGAAAATCGCGATCCCCTTGTCGTTAAGGAGGTAGTTGGAGCGGCCGCGGAAGCTTGGCAGCGCCTGACCCTCGGGCCCGCCGTGGATGTCGACGATGAGCGGGCGCTTGCCCGGGAAGTTGGCCGCGTTGGGGCGATAGAGGAAGCCCGATACCGACTCCCCGTCGAAACTTTTGACCGTGACCAGCTCGGGCTCGACATTGAGACTGGGGTCGAGCCCGCCGGTCTCGCTCCGGGTCCAGCGGGTAACCTTGAGCGTCGCCGGATCGAGCGAATACGCGTCTGTCGGGCTTTTGGCCGAACTGAGCGTGAATCCGAGTTCCCCCCACGGAGCGAATTCAGGCCCGCTGATGACCCCAGCAGGAAGCCCGGCGACCGGCCGTAGCGCGCCGCTTGTCGAATCCATCAGCGACAGTTTGGAAATCCCCGCTTGATTGGTGATGACAGCCACTGTGCGCCCGTCCTTCGACAGCGCGAAGCTATCGACATCCCAGCGTGACTGCGGACCGACGGGGGTGAATTTGCCGCTTACCGGGTCGAGCCGTCCGAGGCGCTGGACGTCGCTGTTGGCGTCCGACGTAATCCACAAGGTCCCGTCCGGCGCATATTCGGCGCTTCCGTACGCGATATCCTGCCGGTGATTGCCGATCGGATCGAGCTTCCCGCTGGCAAGGTCGAGACGGTAGAGATTGACCTTGGTAGCCGAGACATATTCGGCGGCTATCGCATTATGGTTGCCAGGTGCGATCGCGGCGATTGCCCAGCCGCCGCCCTTGACTTCGGCAATCAGTCGCTTGGTCGACGGATTGCGCGGATCGATCAGGTACAAATCGCTGTCGGTGCCGTTGCGCTCGGTTGAGCTGAAGCTGGCGATGCTGCCATCAAGGCTCCACCCACCGCCCGAATTCCGGCTCTTGCCGCCGGCGGTGAGCAGCCCAAGTCGACCGTTGGCGAGCGTGTAAAGCTGGAAAAATTCGTCTCCGCCATTGTCCTTCTCGATTAGCAGGACATCGCCGTTTGGCGACCAGCTGCCGCGCACCGGCTCGCCTTCGAAGCTGATCTGGCGGCGCATCCCGAGCGGCATTGCAACGCTGTGAAGCTGGCTGACGTTGGCGAAGCGGGTCGATATCAGCATCGTACGGTCGCTTGCGTTCCATCCGGCAAAACCCGCGGCGCGCGATTCCATATAAGGGCGGGTGGCATCGACCAGTGCATCGGAAACCGCCGGAACTCCGCCGCTGACGGTCAGTGCTGCGGGCCTTTCGACCTCGGCCGGAACGGTGTTGGCGAGTGTGCCTAAGCTGGCTGTGAGCAGCGCCGTTCGGAACATCATCGCATTCCCCTTGCAAGATTGGGCCTGTTGGCGATCATGGCAAAGTCGCCATTGATGGCGGCCGATCGCGCATCGATGCCGCGACCGTTTCGGCGCGGCGCATTACCCGGAGGACATTCCCGCCGGCGAGGAGTCCGAGGTCGCGGTCCGACCACCCGCGCTTGATTAACTCGGCGAACAAGCGCGGATAGGTCTCGACGCCCTCAAGACCGCTCGGAGTATAGGGAATCCCGTCGAGGTCTGCACCAACTCCGACATGGTCGTGGCCGGCGATTCGGACGACATGCTCGATATGATCGGCGACTTCCTTGACCGTTACGACTGGGCGCGGGTTGGCGGCTTCCCACGCCTT
>JBDSRE010000266.1:0-6116 GCA_039929465.1 Sphingomicrobium sp.
CCACCCAGCGCCCGTCGGTCGATGTCATCACCGGGGTGATCAAGGCCAATCTACCGACCCGAATCAGCTTCCAGGTGACGAGCAAGATCGATTCACGCACCATTCTTGGTGAACAGGGCGCCGAGCAACTCCTCGGCAAAGGCGACATGCTCTACATGCCAGGCGGCAAGCAGATCATCCGGGTCCACGGTCCCTTCGTCAGCGACGAGGAAGTCCGCTCCGTCGCCGAACATTGGCGCAAGCAGGGCGCACCCGATTATATCCAGGCGGTGACCGAGGAGCCCGAGGACGGCGGCTATCTGTTCGACGGCCAGCCGACTGGAGAGGACGATGCCGAGACCCAGCTCTACCGCAAGGCGATCCAGATTGTCGCCGAAAGTCAGAAGGCATCGACCTCCTACCTCCAGCGCCAGCTGCGCGTCGGCTACAATAACGCTGCCCGGCTGATCGAACGGATGGAGAAAGACGGACTGGTAGGCCAGCCCGACCACGTCGGCCGCCGCGACGTGCTGATCGATACCGAAGGGCATCCGCGCTAGGCGGAAGGCCTGAACGATCCGGAACTCGCCGGTTCAGAGTGCATTCAACGGCCAGACGCCAAGTCTGGGCGAGCATTCCTCAGGAGAATTGAATGTCTTTCGCCACCACGGTTACGCGCGCTTTCATCCCCGCGGCAATGATGCTGGCTGCTCCGGCGCTGGCGGCGCAATCTGCCGACATGGCGTTGCTCGGTTCGCATTTGACAGCGGTCAAGACGTTGTCGGCTGATTTTTCACAGACCGATGCGCGCGGGCGCTCGGCCACGGGCACGTTGCAGCTAAAGCGACCAGGCAAAGTCCGCTTCGCCTATTCGAGCGGAGACCTGCTGCTGGTCGCCGATGGGTCGAAGCTGACATTCGTCGATTATCAGGTCGGTCAGAAATCGAGCTGGCCGCTGTCCAAGACCCCGCTCGGCGTGCTTCTGTCGGACTCCCCCAACCTCAAGGGCAAGGCACAGATCATGCCCAGCACCGATCCCAATGTGCTGATCGTTAGGGCCCGCGATCCCGCCCAATATGGATCGCTGACGCTCGCCTTCCTGCGCAGCGGTTCTGCCCCGGGCGGGCTTCAGCTATACGGCTGGACCGCGACCGATGCTCAGAACAAGCGGACCACAGTCAAGCTCACCAATGTGCGCTATAATGTCGCGGTGCCCGAAAGCGCGTTCAGTTACGACGAGCCGAAGAAAAAGGGGCGGTGAAAAAGCGTTTCACATTGCGACCGTTCATCGCCGCGTCAGGCACGTAAGCTTAAATACGGGCCTGGTCCCGCATCATATACCGGGGTTTCCCCCTGTTACCCGGGTATGCGGGGCCCCTTGCGTGACGAACGCCAGGCGGCCCTCGCTCCAAGCCCCCGGAGCGGGGGCCTTTTGATTCTGGCGACAGCCGGGCTAAGCGCACGCCGGTGATGAAGACCCTCAAGATCGCTTCGTGGAATATCAATTCGGTGCGTGCACGCCCGGCGCTGGTTCAGCGGCTGGTCGCCGACGAGCAGCCAGACATCCTCTGTCTGCAGGAAACCAAGGCCTGCAACGAAGCCTTCCCCGCCGACCTGTTCCATGCCTTGGGCTACGTCCACCAGCAATTGAACGGCCAGCGCATGCACCACGGAGTCGCGATTCTCAGCCGGGTGCCGCTGGGCGATCCCGGGCGCAACGATTGGCAGGACAATGGCGAGGCGCGCCACATTGGCGCCCGGCTGGAATGCGGGATCCGAATCGAGAATGTCTATGTGCCCGCCGGGGGCGACATTCCCGACCGCGATCAGAACCCGAAATTCGGGCAGAAGCTCGATTTCCTCGAACGCATGACGCGCTGGTCGGAAGATCTGCGCGAACCGACTGTGATCGTCGGCGATTTCAATGTCGCGCCGCTTGAATGCGACGTGTGGAGTCACCAGGCGCTGATCAAGGTTGTCAGCCACACGCCGGTCGAAGTCGAGGCCCTGGACCGGCTGCAGCAGGCGCACGGCTGGATCGATATCGGCCGCAAGTTCGTGCCCGCGCCAGAGCGTTGCTTTACTTGGTGGAGCTACCGCTCGCCCGACTTCAGCAGGAACGACCGCGGGCGCCGCCTCGACCATATGTGGGCATCACCCGAACTTGACGGCGCGATCCATGCGCACCGCGTACTCGAGCCGTGCCGCAAGTGGGAGCGGCCATCCGACCACGTGCCGCTGATCTGCGAAATCGCGATATGACCGGCGGCACGATCCGCCGGGCCATTGCCGCTTTGCGCACCGGGCGTCCGGTGCGAATCGAGGGCGTGCAGCCGCTCGGCATCGTCGCGGTCGAAACCGCGACCGCAGAAATGCTCGATCTGCTCGACTGCGATTCCACGGCCGGACTGCTGATTAGCGGCCCACGCGCTGCCGCACTCGGACTTGGCAACCAGCGCGACTCCGCTGCTCCGGATTTGCCGGTGCTACTGAGGCGATCGCCATGGCTCGACCGGGACGCAGCGCTTGCGCTGGCCGATCCGGGACAGGATTTCGAGCGTGGACCGATCGGTCCGCTCACACCTCTCACCAATCACCGAGTGACGCAAAGTGCAGCGGCGATCCGGCTGACGCGCTCGGCCGGGTTGCTTCCGGCGCTGTGGCTGGTCGATCCGGATGCCGCGACATCGAGCGTTTCGGCCGATGCGTTGAGTGCTGCGGCGAAGGCGCCGGAAATGCATCGCGTGGCGCGAGCAAAATTACCGCTCGATGGCCTGCCCGACACCCAGATCATCGCTTTTCGCGCCTCGGACGACGGGCAGGAACACGTCGCGTTGGTGGTCGGATCGTTCGGTGGCAGGGCACCGCTGATCAGGCTCCACAGCGAATGCCTGACCGGCGATGTGTTCGGGAGCCTCAAATGCGATTGCGGACCGCAGCTTCAGGAAGCGCTGAGGCTGATCGGCGCCGACGGCGGCGGTATCCTGCTCTACCTGCGGCAGGAAGGGCGCGGGATTGGCCTCGCCAACAAGCTGCGCGCTTACGCGCTCCAAGATCGCGGCCTTGACACCGTCGACGCCAATCTGCGGCTTGGCTTTGCCGACGACGAGCGCGACTACGCCCACGCCGCCGCGATCCTGCGCCATCTTGGCGTCGATGAAGTTCGTCTGCTGACCAATAATCCGGCCAAGGTCGCGGGACTTGAGGAAGCGGGGATCACGGTGGTGGAGCGGGTTCCCCATCACATGCCGACCAACCCGCACAATGCCGACTATATGGCGACCAAGAAGGCCAAGAGCGGGCACCTTTAGAAGGCCGTCCAATCAATCTTCGAACAATGCCGAGCCGATTCGGATAGCGGTCGCTCCAAGCATGACCGCGGCACGATAGTCGGACGACATGCCCATGCTGAGGCCGGTCACGCCCTCGTTCCTGGCGAGCTTGGCGAGGAGCGCGAAGAACGGCGCCGGTTCGACGGCAAGAGGCGGGATCGCCATCAACCCGATGAGCGGGAGGTCGCGCTCCCGAACCGCCGCCGCCAGCACCGGAACTTCGGCAATCGCGCAGCCGCCTTTCTGGGGTTCGGCGCCGATGTTGACCTGGATGTAGAGCGCCGGACAGCGCCCCGCCTTGACCGCCGCCGCCGCCAGCGCATCGACCAGCGACAGTCGGTCGACCGAATGGATGGCGTCGAACAGCGCCACTGCATCACCCGCTTTGTTCGACTGTAGCTGACCGATTTCGTGGAGCCGGATGTCAGGGTGGCGGGCGCGAAGATCGAGCCACTTGCGGAGCGCCTCCTGGATCCGGTTCTCGCCGAAATCGCGCTGTCCCGAGCCGATCAGCGCTTCAATCGCCACGCTGCCTCGCCCCTTGGTGACCGCGATCAGTTCAACGTCGTCCGCTTCGCGCCGCGCAACTTTGGCGGCGGCGGCGATTTCAGCGCGGACATGATCCAGTTTGTCGGCGGCTTCACTCATCGCGCAGGTGCTATACGCACGGCGAGATACGCTCGCCAGAGCGGAAAACGATGATAAGCTAGAAAGGCGTCAGAACTTGACGGCGGTGCCGATGTACACGGCCTGGCTGTCGCGGCGCTCATCCTGGAGCGCCGAGAGCCGGTTGCGCTCGACCTGGTAGCGGACGCCACCAGTCAAGGCGACGCCCTTGGTCAGCGAATACGCGCCGCCGACATCGAGCGAAACATTGTCGCCCTTACGCAGCGCCGGAAGAGCATGGCCATCCGAACGATCAGCGCCAAAGGCAACGCGCCCGGTAAAGCGCTTGAGCGAATAGCTGACCCCGAGAACCGCGCTCTCGCGGCCACCGAAAGCGGGATCGGCATTGGCGACCTTGGCAACATCGCCGGCAACGGCGAAACGCCGCCAGCCGACAGCGACTCCGAGATTGTAGCTGGTCGGGGTCAAGGCGGTGATGGGCGCGGCGGTTGCGTTCGACGCCAGCGCAGTCGACGGCGCAGTCGAGCGGGCGCGGATCGCAACCCGCAGCTGCGACGGACGGCCCTTGGCCGGCGCCGGAGTAAATTTCATGTCGCTGAGCGACAGTCCGCGGCCGGCGAGCGCCGCGGCGAGCTTGGAATCGGCATTGGCCGGAGTGAAGGAAGAAATCGGGTCGAAGCTGACCGACACCCGCGGCGGATGCTTCTTGGGGGTCGCCGCAAGGACTGGCGAAAGCAGCAACGAGCCCACGGCGAGCGCCGCAAGAACCCTGACTTCTTTCCGTCGTGCGAGCTTGAGCACCTGAACGAACTCCCTGTATCCGACTCGATATAGCCTCGCGAAGCCGAAGGTTCCATGACTCGAATCGATTCGGTTGGCGGCTGTTGCCGAGTCACCACAGCTGGGGCGATGCGGCGCTTCACCTGGCACCGCTTGCGGGCTTCAATCCACTCCCTATAACGCCGCCTATATCCGCCGATCGAACCGAGGAACAGTGATGACCCGCCTCCACCACACCGCCGCCGTCCTGCTGGCCCTTGCGCTCACCGCCAGCGGTTGCGCCAGGAACGGCGCGATTCCATCGCGGGCCACGGCACCGACGATGATGACAACGATTGGGGTCAACAGCTATTTGTGGCGCGCCGCCGTCGACACCGTGTCATTTGCACCGCTGGTCCAGGCCAATGCCACCACTGGGATCATCATCACCGATTGGTATTCAAATCCCAAGGCGCCCAATGAACGGGTCAAACTGACCGTCGCGGTGCTCGACCAGGACCTGCGCGCCGATGCGCTTCGAGTGTCGGCGGCGCGGCAAACGCTCAGCAACGGCGTCTGGGTCGATGCGCCGGTGGCGGCGGCGACGGTGCAGAAGCTCGAAGACATCATCCTGACCCGCGCCCGCGACATCCGCCGAACCACAGTTCGGGGATAAGCGCCCGCGATGAACGGGCGATTCGACCCGAGCAAGGCCGACCGCCGCTGGCAGGAGCGGTGGGCGGACGAGCGCTGTTTCGAGGCTGACAGCACCAGCGAGAAACCGAAGACCTATGTCCTCGAGATGTTCCCTTATCCTTCGGGACGAATCCACGTCGGCCATGTCCGCAATTATACCATGGGTGACGTCATCGCCCGTTTCCGCCGGATGCAGGGTCATGAAGTGCTCCACCCGATGGGCTGGGATGCGTTCGGAATGCCGGCCGAAAATGCGGCGATGGAGCGAAAGGTCCATCCGGGGGCCTGGACCTGGGCCAATATCGGGACGATGCGCGACCAGCTGAAGCGAATCGGCTTCGCATTCGACTGGAGCCGCGAACTCGCTACCTGCGATCCCGCTTATTATGGCCACGAACAGGCCTTGTTCGTCGACCTGTTCAATGCCGGTTTGGTCTATCGCAAGGAAAGCGAAGTCAATTGGGACCCGGTCGACATGACCGTGCTCGCCAACGAGCAGGTCATCGACGGCAAAGGCTGGCGATCGGGCGCGCCGGTTGAACGGCGCAAGCTCAACCAGTGGTTCTTGAAGATCACCCAGTTCGCCGACGATCTGCTCGCCGGGCTCGACACGCTCGACCGTTGGCCAGAGAAAGTCCGGCTGATGCAGGAAAACTGGATCGGCAAGAGTAAGGGGCTGCAATTTCTTTTCGCGCTGTCGCAGCCCGCCGGGGAGATCAGTGA
>JBDSRE010000267.1:0-3094 GCA_039929465.1 Sphingomicrobium sp.
ATCGTCGCGTAGTGGTAGAATTGCGCGCCCTCCACGCCGCCGCCGGAAGGGACGACATAAAAACTCTGTCCGACTGGGATCGAAGCGGCCTGGAATCGGGTCACCCGGGTGTCGAGTCCGGTGGCGCAAGCGCTAAGGCCAAGGCTTGCGAGACCGAGTGATGTGGCGGCGAAAAGCTGGCGAATACGCATGAAAAATTCCCTCAACGACTCAGGAAAATCCCGAAATAACAGCAGCCTCGTTAAACCAAAAGCGCTGAACCGTCGATGAAGCCGAGCTTTAGCGCCTTAGGCCAACTGCGCGATAGGCGCCGGCAAGCGTCGGCGCGGCAAGCTGCGCGGCATGCTCCGAACCGGCAACGAGCAGCCGGTCGAGCTCGGCCGGGTCGCCAAGCAATTGTTCGAGTCGCGCCCGAAGCGGGGCGATGGTCGCGATTAGCGCATCGGCGAGCGCAGGCTTGAATGCTCCGAAGCCTTGGCCGGCGAACCGTGCCAGCACCTGCTCGACACTATTCCCGGTCAGCGCGGCATAGACACCGACCAGGTTCCTGGCTTCGGCCCGGCCGTCGAGCAGCGCTGGATCGTCGGGCAAAGGCGCAGGATCGGTCCTGGCCTTGCGGATTTTCTGGGCGATGTTCTCGTCGCTGTCGGTGAGGTTGATCCGGCTCATGTCGGAAGGGTCCGACTTGCTCATCTTGGTCTTGCCGTCGCGCAGGCTCATCACCCGCGCCGCAGTGCCCCCGCCGATGAAGGGTTCGGGGGCGACGAACAGATCGACGTCGAGATCGGTGTTGAACTTGAGGGCGATGTCGCGGGCAAGCTCGATATGCTGTTTCTGGTCGTCGCCGACGGGGACGTGGGTCGCCTTGTAGACAAGGACGTCGGCGGCCTGGAGCACCGGATAGGTGAACAGGCCGACGCTCGAGCGTTCCTTGTTCTTGCCGCCCTTTTCCTTGAACTGGGTCATCCGCTCCAGCCAGCCCATGCGCGCGGTGCATTGCAGGATCCAGGCAAGCTCTGAATGGGCGGGCACTGCACTCTGCGCGAAGAGGATGGATTTGGCCGGATCGATCCCGCTGGCGATCAGCGCGGCGGCCATTTCGCGACTGTTGTCGGCGAGCTTCGCGGGATCGACATCGACGGTCAGCGCGTGGAGGTCGGCGAGGAAGAACAGGCACTGCGCCTCGTCCTGCATCCGCACCCAGCGGAGGATCGCACCGAGCAGATTGCCGAGGTGGAGCCCGCCGGTCGGCTGAATCCCCGATACTACCCGCATCGCGCTCATTCCTTGCCCTCCAGCTGTTTTTTGCGCGAGCGTCTGGAGAGCAAGGCGCGAAGCTCATCCTTGTCAGTTCCGCCGAGCATCCACACCAGCGGAAAATACACAGCCATGCCGCCACCGACCAGCGCTGCGACCCCGACCAGGCGATGCCCGAATGAGCCTGCGAACCAACCGTCAAGAACTGCGCGAATCACGAATAGTGCGGTGGCCATGGCGGCAGCGGCGATGATCTGGCGGGTAACCCGGCTCGCCAGCCATCCCTCGATTCGGAAATGGCCGCGGCGGTGAAGGATGACGTAGAGGATGATGCAATTGAGCCAACTGCAAATGGCGATCGCTGCGGCCAGCCCGCCAATTCCGAATCGCGGGATGAGTGCGAAGTTGAGAGCGACATTGGCGAGCAGGACAAAGACCGCGGTTTTGACGGGGGTCGCTGTGTCCTGGCGAGAGTAAAAGCCCGGGGTGAGAACCTTGACCAGCACATAAGCGGGCAAGCCAAGGACGATGATCGACAGGGTCAGGGCCGACAGCCGCGCGTCCTCGGGGGTGAATTCGCCGCCCTGGAACAGCGCCGAAATCAACGGTCCGGCGCTGACCGCCAGCGCAACCGCAGCGGGCAGGCAAAGCAGCATCGCGAGCTCGGCCGCCTGGCCCTGGGTGTGCGCCGCCTTGCCCGGCTCGCCGGCGCCGACGTGACGACTGACCTGGGGCAGGATCGCAGTCCCAAGCGCGGCTCCGATCACCCCCAGCGGAAGCTGGTTGAGGCGGTCGGCATAGTTGAAATAGCTCATCGAGCCGGTGCCGATGCGGGTAAGGAAGAAGGTGTCGATGAAGGCGCTGATTTGATAGACTCCGGCGCCCAGCGTGGCCGGGATTACCACCCGCACGAATTGCCGCACGCTCGGGGTCATTCTCGGCCTCCGAAGCTTGAGCACGATACCAACCCGTCGGCACGCTGCAATCAGCAATCCCAGTTGAAGGACACCGCCGGCGGTGACCGCGATCGCCAGCGCGGTGGCGGTTATTCGCCCACCCTCGGGCATGAAAATCAGCGCCGCAAGCATCGCCAGGTTGAGAAGCGCCGGCGCGAAGGCGGCGGCGGTGAAGCGCGACAGGCTGTTGAGGATTCCGCTGAACAGCGACACCAGGCTGATCAGGATCAGATAGGGGAAGGTGATGCTGGTAAGGAACGTCGCGAGTTCCAGCTTCTGCCCGCTGTAGCCGGACAGCAACGCGACGAACGGCCCCATGATGATCTCGAAGACGATCGTGAACAGGATCAGGGTCGGGGCGAAGACCGCGAGCACTTCTTCGGAGAAGTGCTTGGCCTGGGCTTCGCCGTCCGCTCCCGAATGCAAACGCTGCGCGTAAAGCGGCACGAATCCGGCTGAGAAGGCGCCTTCGCCGAACAACCGGCGAAAGGTGTTGGGCAGTCGAAAGGCGACAAAGAAGGCATCCGCCTGCCAGCTTGCGCCCATCACCCGGCTCATCAGCATTTCGCGGGCGAAACCGGCGATCCGGCTGACCATGGTCAGCCCGCCGATTGTGCCGGTGGCCTTATGTAGGTTCATCGGCGGCGCGGCCCGAAAGCTCAGGCGTCGGTTGGAGTGTCGGTCGGTGCCGGGGTCTCGGCACTTTCTTCACCGTCGGATTTCTGCTCGGCTTCCTGGGCCGCCTGGAGCTGCGCCATATAGGCAGCGCCGAAATCGATCGGGTCGAGCAGAAGCGGCGGAAAGCCGGCGCTCGATACCGCTTCGGAAATGACCTGGCGGGCGAATGGAAAGATCAGCCGCGGCGCTTCGATGAGCATGAA
>JBDSRE010000268.1:0-3328 GCA_039929465.1 Sphingomicrobium sp.
TCGCTGGTCAGCGCCATGCTGGTCCAGTTGATGACGGGTTTCTGCGCGGCTGCGGCCTTGAAACGGTCGGTCTTGCCGATGATCCACGCGGTCAGGATACCGCCGCCCGAACCGCCGGTAACAAAGAGGTTGTTGGGGTCCGCGATTCCGGCCGCGACCGCGGCATCAACCGCGGCCATGAGGTCGGCATAGTCGCTGTCGGGGTAGGTCTTCTCGATGCCGTCGGCGAACGCCTGACCATAGCCGGTCGAGCCGCGCGGGTTGGTGTAGATGACCGCGTATCCGCCGGAATTGTAAAGCTGGTAATCGGTCGAGAAATGCGGGCCGTAGGAGGCATAGGGGCCGCCGTGAATCTCGAGGATCGCGGGCACTGGCTTGCCCTGCTGATAGCCGACAGGGAGTAGCACCCAGGTCGGTACCTTGCCGCCGTCGGGCGCGCGGACATCAAGCGCCGTCAGTCCGCCGAGCGCCTTGGCCGACAATGTCGTCTGGTTGAGGTTGGTGAGCCGGCGGATAGCGCCGCCGCCGTCGCTCAGCGCGACATCGGCGGGGCGACCGGGGCTGTCGGTGGTAAAGGCGATCACGCTGTTGTGGGCCAGACTGAACTCGCCGCCGGCATAGGGCCGGTCGAGGCCGCCGCCGCCGACTTCGTGGGTGATTGGCGTAACGCGCCCGTCGAGGCCGATGCGCGACAGCGTGACCGATCCATCCTGCTCATAAGCGGCGACTAGCGAGCGGCCGTCGGCGCTCCACTCGATCTGCTGAAGGCCGCGGTCGAGGGTCGGGGCGACAGCACGCGGCGCGCCGCCGGCGCTGGGCATGACGTAGAGATTGGCCTGCTCGAACCCCTTCAGATGATCGTCGAACCCCAGAAAGGCGATCGAGCGACCGTCGGGCGACATTTTGGGCGAGAAATCGGGTCCGTTACGGGTAGTCAGTTCGGCAATCGCACCGCTTTCGAGGTCGAGGCGGTAGAGTTCGCTGTTGGTCGCGACCAGTTCCCAATCGGGCTTGCGCACTGCGCTGAAGAGGATCGAGCGGCCATCGCGAGACCATTCAGGGGCGCCGTCATGATAGGCGCCGAAGGTCAGCTGGCGGGGCGCTCCGCCCAAGGCGTCGACGACGAAAATATGGTCGAATCCGGGTTTTAGATAGCCGGCGCCATCGGCACGATATGTGACCTTGTCGATGATTTGCAGCGGCTCGGCCCATTCTGCGCCCTCGGGCTTGTCGGGGGCCTTGCCAAGCTTGGTGCCGTCGTCGGGGACGGTCATCAAATAGGCGATCTGGCGCCCACTTGGTGACCAGGCGATCCCTTGCGGACTGTCGGGGAGGCCGGTGATCCGAGCACTCTCTCCGCTGTCCATCCACCGAATGTAAAGTTGCGGTGCAGAACCGTTGGCCATGACGTAGGCGAGCCGCTTGCCGTCGGGCGACCAGCGCGGACTCGAGCTGTTGCCATCGCTGGCGATAAGCGGTCGCTGCGATCCGCTGGCGGTATCTACCAGCCAGATCGACGAACGGGCCTTGTCGGTCATGATGTCGTTGGATCGGCGGACATATGCGATCATGCGCCCGTCGGGACTGATCTGCGCATCGCTCGCGGCGCTAAGGTCGAACAGGTCGCGCCCGGTGAATCGCGGGTCGGGTCCTGTGGCCGGCGCCGCCAGTGACGCCGATGAACTTCCCAGTGCCAGCGCCGCAAGCGCTAATCGCAACGTCAACATTTCCGAATTCCTCCTTCACAATCTGCAGCACGCGTGCATCATTGTTGGCGCGCCCGCTACATATGCGACCAATTTTCGGGATCGTCGCCGTTTCCAGGCGACAGGCCCAGCGCTTCCCCGTCGATAGCACAGCCGAGGCCGAGAACCGTGCGATTGGCATAAGCGAAATAGGCCGCGACCTGGTTAATCTCGAGAATCTCGCCGTCCGAAAAGCCCGCATCGCGCAGCGCCGCGATGCTTTCGGCACCGATCGTCGAGGGATTGCGGGTGAGCTTGGAAGCGTAATCGAGCGCGGCAATCTGGGACTGGTCGAACACGTCCCCGAGCGCCGGCGCAATTTCCGCGAACGCTTCTCCCGACCTTGCAAGGACAGCAGCAATGGCCGCGAAACGCTCCGGCTCCTGGTCCAATAATCGCTTGAGGCCGGCGAGATGGTGCTCGACGCAATAGGTGCAGCGGTTGATTGCGCTCACCAGTACACCGATGCTTTCGAGGAAATATTTGGGAAGCGTGTTGCCGCGATGGTGGAGCACCGCCTTGTACAGGCCCATATGCCCTTCAAGGGTGTGGGGACGAAGGCCGTGCGCGAGCAGGATATTGTCGACCGCACCGCCAGGTCCAGCGATGCGCGCGTACATCGAAAGCAACGGTTCTTGAGCTTCCTCGGGTGATACGGTCGCGATCAGGGTCATTTCTCGCGACCGCTCAAGGCGTCTTGCTCGGTTCCTGTTTCGTCTTCTTCGGCGCCTTCACCCTGCTCGCCTTGGGCGGTGCCGGAGTGATTTCGAAGGCGGGGGCATTGTCCTTGATCCGAACCTTGACCTCGCCGCCGTTGACCAATTTCCCGAACAGCAATTCCTCGGCCAGCGGCTGCTTGATCTTTTCCTGCACCAGCCGACCCATCGGGCGCGCCCCGTATAACTTGTCGTAGCCGCGGGTGACGAGCCACTGGCGAGCATCGTCGTCGAGGTCGATTTCGACATTGCGGTCGGCCAGCTGCAGTTCGAGCTGGAGGATGAACTTGTCGACCACCCGGGCGACCACCGCCGGGGGCAGATAGGCGAACGGCACCACCGCATCAAGGCGATTGCGGAATTCGGGCGTGAACATCTTGCGGATGGCGTCTTCCTGCACGTCCTCGCGGTTCGACGCGCCAAAGCCGATGCCCTCACGCGCCATGTCCGAGGCGCCGGCATTGGTGGTCATGATGAGAATGACGTTGCGGAAATCGACGGTCTTGCCGTGGTGGTCGGTCAATTTGCCGTTGTCCATCACCTGGAGAAGGATGTTGAACAGGTCCGGATGGGCCTTTTCGACCTCGTCGAGGAGAAGCACGCTATGCGGCTGCTGGTCGACCGCGTCGGTGAGCAAGCCGCCCTGCTCGTAGCCGACATAGCCCGGCGGCGCGCCGATCAGCCGGCTGACCGAATGACGCTCCATATATTCGGACATGTCGAAACGCTGGAGCGGGATGCCCATGACGCTCGCAAGCTGGCGCGCGACCTCGGTCTTGCCGACCCCGGTCGGGCCGGAGAACAGATAATTGCCGATCGGCTTGTCGGGCTCGCGCAGTCCGGCGCGGGACAATTTGATCGCCGAGG
>JBDSRE010000269.1:0-8874 GCA_039929465.1 Sphingomicrobium sp.
ACCTTGAATCCGCGCGCCTGTAGCAGTGCGCCCAGCGATGCCGAGAGCAAACCCTTGCCAAGCGATGAGACCACGCCGCCGGTGACGAAAATGAACCGCGCCATGGGCGTTGAGCCTTAAGGGGCTAAGCGCGGTTCAGGCAAGCGGCAATGACGAAAAAATTGTGGAGCAACGCTTTTTGCCTAGGGAACCAGCGGCACTGCCGGATTGCGTTGGGCCGGTTCGGGAGTTCCAGCTGGCGCCGGAGTCGTCCGATTTGTGCTGCCTTGCGCCGGCGCCGCGATGTTCGACAGCGAAGTGTCGATTTTGGGCGTTTCGCGGGTAATCCCGGCGACCGCCGCCATGACGATCGAAAGAATAACGAAGGTTGCGCCGAGGATCGAGGTCGAACGAGTCAGGAAATCGGCGGCGCCGCGTGCGGTCATGAACCCCGACGAGCTTCCGCCGACGCCAAGCCCGCCACCTTCCGAGCGCTGCGTCAGAATTACCACGACCAGCAAGATCGCAACCACGGATTGAACGATGAGCAGAAATTCGAACATGGCGGGCTTTCAACTGTCGTGCGCGGCAATGTGCGGCGATCGGCGAGCGATCTAGGCGATCGCCCGCCTTCCTTCAACCTGTGGGCGTCGTGCGAACTCTATTTCGACGAAGTGGCAGCCTTAACCTGCGCCGCGAGCTGCTCGGCGGACAGGCCGATAACCGCGCCATTGGCCGAACCCGCAATCCCGGCGCGCGGGATCTGTACCTTCTGACCGTCGGGCAGCTTGATCGTGACATTGTCGGCGTCAATTGCCTCGATGGTCCCGACTTCAGCGCCCGCAGTGCCCTTGACCGGCGCACCGACAACCAGCGCGGCGGCGGCATCGGCGAGGCCTTTTTCCCAAGCCGCGTTGAGCTCGTCGCGAGTCAGTCCAACTAACAGCTTCTTGCCATTGGCGGTAAAACTCTGCGCCGGGAGGGAAATGTCATATTTGTTGGTCCGGACGGTGACATTGGCCGAATCGACCGTCGCCACCGTGCCGACGGCACCGCCGCTCGCGTCTTCGACGACCATTCCGGGCGACGCCGCGGCGACAGCCTGAGCGGTTGCAATTTGAGGGGCGGAAAGCGCCAGCGCTCCGGCGGCGAAACATTTAAAAAAACGGGTCATTTTATCCTTTCGGCGATTCGAGATTATTGATTCCATTGCCTTTTCTGCCGGAAAAACCGCGCTGGGTCTAGGGCGTGGCAGCGGCTTCGAGGATCGGAACGAAGTCGATGGCAGTCAAACTGGCCCCGCCGACGAGCGCGCCATCGACATCGGGGACGGCGAAGATTTCGGCCGCGTTCGAGGCCTTGACCGAGCCTCCGTAGAGGAGTCGAACAGCCATTCCGACGTCGCCGTAAGCAGCGACCAGGCGCTTGCGTAGCGCGGCGTGCATTTCTCCGATCTCCGCAATCGACGGTACCTTGCCGGTGCCGATCGCCCAAATCGGCTCATAAGCGACCGCAAGACCGGTCGCGGCGGCTTCCCCGCGCGGCAAGGAGTTATCGAGCTGGCCGGCAACGGTCGCCACCGCATCGCCTGCTTGGCGGACCGAATCGCTTTCGCCGACGCAGAGGATGACGCGGAGGCCAGCTGCAAGCGCTGCTTCGGCCTTTGCACGGACTTCGGAATCGTCCTCATTCTGCGCCTCGCGCCGTTCGCTGTGCCCGACGATGGTCAAAGTCGCGCCGGCATCGGTCAGCATGGCCGCGGAAATGCAGCCGGTGTGGGCGCCTTTGGCCGCGCCGTGCACATCCTGACCGCCGATAGTAAGGTCCGGAGCCGCTTGGGACGCGCGGTCGATCAGCGTCGCGGGCACACACAAAGCGCAATCGGCCGATCCGAACGCGGCCGCAGCCTCGGCAATCGCCTTGATTTGCTCAAGGTCCGCGGCACAGCCGTTCATCTTCCAATTGCCGGCGACCAATTTCCTCAGGCTCATGCGCTTTCCCTGCTGGTTGGTGCACGGTCCCTAGCGGTCACCGGCGGTGAGCGGAAGCACCGCGCTTGAAGGACCGCGGCGCGCCACCTAAAGCGTCCCCGACTTTCCCTTTCCCTCCTCCGCCGGATCACCCCATGTCCTCATTCTTCCGCCGCGTGTCCAAATCGAAATTCGGTACTTTTGCAATGGCGTTCGTGCTGATCGCAATCCTCGCCGGGTTCGCAATGGGCGGCATTCAGAATTTCGGCAGCGGGAGCTTGGGGCTCGGTCTCGACAGCGATACGCTGGCCCGGGCCGGCGACCAAAAAATCTCCGAGCGCGAAATGAATGAGACCATGCAGCGGCGACTTCAGGAAGTCCGGCAGGAACAACCCGATGCCGAATATGCGGCGGTCTCCGGCGATTTCCCAGATCTGCTCGATGCGTTGATCGACCAGCGCACGCTGATCGCTTTTGCCGACAAGTTCGGTTTTCATCTGTCGAAGCGCCTGGTCGATGCCGAAATCGCGCAAATCCCCGATACCAAGGGTCTCAACGGCCAGTTCAGCGACGAAGCCTATCAGACTTTTCTTGGCCGCCGCCGGATGTCTGATTTGCAGGTCCGCCAGATCATCTCCGGCGGCTTGCTTCAACGGCTCATGCTGACCCCGGTCGCGGCCAACGGTCGGGTGCCGGTTGGAATGGCCACTCCTTACGCCGCGATGTTGCTCGAATCACGCAAAGGCCAGGGCGCAGTGATCCCGATCGAGGCCTTCGCCGCCGGGCTCAGGCCAAGCGATTCGGAGCTTGCGACATATTATGGTGCCAACCGCGCCCGCTACATGATCGCCGAACAGCGCAGCCTGCGCATCGCCACCATCGGCGCGGCGTCGGTCGGATCTGTCGCCGCAACCAACCAGGAAATCGCCGCGTATTACAACGCCAACCAAGCGACCTACGGCAATGCGTCGAGCCGCGGCTTGACCCAGATTGTGGTTCCCGACCAAAAGACCGCGGCCGGGATCGCAGCCCGGGCCAAATCCGGGGCGACGATGGAAGCCGCCGCTGCGCCGGCCGGTACAAATGCCGCTTTGTCCGACCTTCCAGCGCAGAATTTCGCCGATTATTCCTCGGCCGCCGGCGACAAGGTCGCGCGCGCGGTGTTCGCGGCGCCGTCGGGCGCTGTCGTCGGACCGCTCCAATCGGATTTCGGCTGGGTGGTGGTCAAGATCGGGAAGGTCGATGCCAAGAACGGCAAAACGCTGACCGAGGCGAGCGGCGAGATCGCGGCCAAACTCAACGCCGACAAGCGCAAGGAGGCGCTTGAGGCGTTGGTCGACACGGTCCAGACCGCGATCGACGAAGGTAGCAATTTCGCCGAAGCGGCCAGTGCGGCCAAGCTGTCGGTGACGACTACTCCGCTGGTCATGTCCAATGGCGCATCGCGGGCCAATGCCAGCCAGCGCCTCCCCCAAAGCCTTGCCCAGACGCTCAAGATCGGGTTTGAGATCGCCCCGAGCGACCCGCCCGAGATCGTCACACTCCCCAACGATACGGGCTATGCCCTGGTCGCGCCGGCAACGGTGGTCGCTGCGGCCCCAGCCCCACTGACCGCTATCCGCGATCGCGTCGCGAAGGATTGGATCCAGGCCCAGGCCAAGACTCGCGCCAAGGCGACAGCGCAAGCGATCGCCGCCAAGGTGGCCAATGGAATGTCCCTGGCCGAGGCGGTGAGGCAGGCCGGAGTGCCATTGCCAGCGCCAACGACGCTGGCCGCGCGCAGACTCCAGATTGCAAACGCGCAAGGCGAAGTGGAACCGCCGCTCAAGATGCTATTCACCTTGGCCGAAGGCAAAAGCCGAATGGTCGCGGATTCGGACGGCCGTGGCTTCTTCGTGGTCAAGGTCGACAAGGTCATCCCCGGCAACGCCTTGCTCCAGCCGACTCTGATCAGCCGGATGCAGTCCGAACTCAAGGCTGGGCTATCGGAAGACTATGCGCGCCAATTCGTCGTCGCCCTGCGCAAAGAGATGACGGTCGAACGCAACGAGGCGGAAATTGCAGCGCTCCAGGCACGCCTGCGCCAGGGGAGCAATTAACCGGCGGCAAACAGTACGGCTTGACCAAGGCGCGTTTGTTGCCTACACGTTCTGCGTTCGTTCCGGACGAAGGAGTGCCCGCACATGCTCACCGCCAAACAGCGTGAATTGCTGCTGTTCGTTGATGGCAGGCTCAAGCAGGGCGGAATTTCGCCAAGCTTCGATGAAATGCGCGAGGCGCTAGACCTCAAGTCCAAGTCGGGAGTTCACCGGCTGATCTCGGCGCTCGAGGAGCGCGGGTTCATCCGCCGCCTGGCCAATCGCGCGCGGGCGCTTGAAGTCATCAAGCTCCCCGACCTGCCGTCGGCGACAATTATCCCAATTCGTCCTGCTGCCGAGCGCCCGGTTGCCGCCAATGACATGATCGAGCTTCCGCTCCACGGGCGGATCGCCGCGGGTACACCGATCGAGGCGCTTCAGGGCACCGAGAGTTTCGCCGTTCCAGCCGCGCTGCTCGGTCCGGGCGAGCATTATGCGCTCGAAGTATCGGGCGACTCGATGGTCGAGGAAGGCATTCTCGACGGCGACTTCGCGCTCATCCGCAAGACTGAAACCGCGCGCGACGGCGAAATTGTGGTCGCTCTGATCGACAGCGAGGAAGCGACCCTCAAGACGTTTCGGCGCGAGGGCACGATGATTCGGCTCGACCCTGCCAATCGCCAATATGAAGCGCAGCGCTACCGCCCCGACCAGGTCGAGATCCAGGGCCGGCTGGCGGGCATCATCCGTCGGTACTGACGGTGGCTTCCCCGCGAATCGATTATGTCGAATTGCCAAGCGCAACCGCGCATGAGCTAACCCGAGCCTTTTACGCCAAAGCGTTCGGTTGGACGTTCACCGATTACGGACCCGATTATTCGGCGACTACAAGCGGCGATGTCGATGTCGGTCTCAACGGCCAGCCCGACGACGCTTTGTCGGCACCATTGCCGGTGGTCCGGGTGGAAAATCTCGAAGCTGCATTCGATTTAGTTGGCAAAGTCGGCGGAGTGATCGCCAAGGCCATTTACGCTTTTCCCGGCGGGCGTCGGTTTCACTTCATCGATCCCGCTGGGAGCGAGCTTGCGGTGTGGCAGTCGAGCGAGGATTAGGAGCGTGGTTTCGGGTCCTGTCCGCTTGTCCGGTCCAGTTCGTCCGGTAGCGGTCATGGCGCGAACGTGAATTTCGGTAGCGTTCGTTGTCCGAATTTTCGGACCACGGATGGTCGCCGACCCATTGCGCGACAGTCCGCACCCGGGGCTCCTCGCCAAAAGTAATTGCCATCCCGCCGGTGCGGCGGAGCATCGCCCGATCAAGTTTGAGCCAGCGCGGCTTGCACCCGCTCGGCAGTCGGCGGTCGGCGGTGACGATGTCGGCGTCGGCGCAGGCCGCGACCAGTTGTTTCCATTCGACAATGTCGGGCGAGCGAAAGGACAGCAGTCGCCAAGCTCGCCCGTTACGGCGAATGTCGGCGATACAGGTGTCGCGCGTGCATGAGCTGAAGGGCGCGCTTGCGATCGACCCCCCAGCCCCATCGAACCCCGACGCCTCCGCGAGCAGCGAGCGGACATAATCGCCGCTTCGATCGCGAAGCAGCAGCGGGGTTCCATCGCTGTCGATGATCGCGACATGCTTGCCATCGCCGGTAACGAGCAAATCGGGGCGCGGAGCTGCGAGCGCGAGAGCGCCGCCAAGCGCGATCGGCACCATTCCCAACCGGCGCAGCGGAGTGACCCATAGGCACAACCAGATTCCACCGGATATCATCAGTGCGAACGCCGGCACTTGCATCCCCGCCAGCAGCGCTACCGCGCCCCGCGCCGAGGCGACCCATTTGGCCATCCACAACATTCCAGCGATGGTCCAGGAACATAGGGTCCACACCGGCTTGCCTAGGCCGACCAGGTCAAGCAGCAAGGCGCCGCCTTCCAGCGGCATGATGACGAAGGTGGTCAGCGGAATGGCGATGATATTGGCCGCCACCCCGTAAAGCCCGGCGCGGTGGAAATGGAACAGAGCAATCGGGACCAACGCAAGCTCAACCGAAAGGCCCGTTGCGACCAGCCCCGCGATCGATCGCAAGATCCGCGCCAACGCCCCCTCCTCGCGCCTGCTCAGCATCTGCCGCGCCCATGGAGTGGAATGGAAGGCGACGATCGCCACCACCGCAGCGAAGCTCATCTGAAAGCTTGCCCCGGCAATCGCCTCGGGGCGGAAAATGAGCACCAGCAAGGCGCCGACCGCGATCAACCGCATGCTCAGCGAATCCCGGCCTAATGCGATCCCGGCGAGGATCAGTAGCGCAGCGACGCAGCTGCGCACTGTCGGCACCTGCGCCCCGGTCAGCAAGGTGTACCCAATCCCCGCTGCCGCCGCGACTCCGGCAGCGATCATGACCAGATTGTAGCGCAGCGCCAGGGTCCGGCTCAGCGCGAGCAACTTCAGCGTCAGCAGCATCGCTGCACCGACCACCGCCGCGATGTGCAGCCCGCTGACCGACAACAAATGCGTGAGGCCGCTTCGCCGCATTGCATCGGCGTCTTCTTTGCCGACCGCATTCTGGTCGCCGGTGACCAGCGCGACGGCGATCCCGGCGATGTCTGCCGGCATGACCTGCTCAATATGCAAGCGAAGCCCGTCGCGCGCCCAAGTGAACCCCCGCGGCTCCGCGCTGTGCACGACCTCGACTTCGCCGAGCCCCTTGCCGACTGCACCAATGCCCTTGAACCAGGCGTCGCGGGAGAAATCATAAGTGCCGGGCAACGCCATTGGCGGCGGCGGGGCCAGTCGGGCGCGGAGTGCCACCCGAGCGCCGGATGCCAATCCTTCCGGCGCCATTTTTTGATCGAAAGACACTCGCACGCGCGGCGGCAGTTCGGCTCCGTCGGGGGCGACGGTCAAGCGCAATTGGCCCTTGGCGGTGAGTATATCGACCTGTTCGACTCTACCGGTCACCGCGACCACTTTCGGCCAGTCGAGGCGCGGCTTGGCAATCCACGTCGCCCGCGACCACACCAATGCGCAGCCGAGGGTCGCGGCCAGCGTAAACCACCCCAAGGCTCGGCCCGTCCGACCAGGAATGAGCAGGAACCCGGCCAGCGCGAGGGCTGCGGCGATGGCCATGAACGCCGCCCATTCGCGTGGCGCGCCAAGCCCGAACCAGCCCGCGATGCCGCTTCCGAATCCGACGACAAGCCACGGCGGGAGCTGGGTACGCTCCGCCTCAAGGGCGCGCTCGGTCGTGCCGAACGCCGCGCCGATCTGCGCCTTCCAATAGCCCCGAGCCCGCTGTGGAAGAGGCGCACCCGCTATGTTAGGGGCGCTCATCCATTGCATGCACCAGTCAAAGAAGAGGAAAGCGGGCTTGAGCGCAAGCGACAAAATTACCGGAGTCGTGACCCGCTTCGCGCCTTCGCCGACCGGCTTCCTGCATATCGGCGGCGCCCGCACCGCGCTGTTCAACTGGCTGTTCGCTCGCCACCACGGCGGCAAGTTCGTGCTCCGGATCGAAGATACCGACAAGGCCCGCTCGACCACACCGGCGATTGAGGCCATCCTCGATGGCATGAGCTGGCTCGGGCTCGATTGGGATGGGCACGAATATTACCAGTCGCAATTCTGGGCCCGCCACGCCGAAGTCGCCCACCGCTTGGTAGAGCGCGGCCATGCCTATCGCTGCTTCATGACCCAGAACGAGCTCGCCGCCCAGCGCGAAAAAGCGCAGGTCGATCGGCGCCCCTTCCGCACCGACAGTCCGTGGCGCGATCGCGATGACGGACCCACAGACACCCCTTACGTGATCCGCTTCAAGGCTCCGCGCGAAGGCGAAACCGGCATAGACGACCTCGTCCAGGGTCGGGTGATTGTGAAGAACGGCGAACTCGACGATGTCGTTCTGTTGCGGTCGGACGGCTCACCGACGTACATGCTGGCAGTGGTGGTCGACGACCATGACATGGGGGTCACGCACGTCATCCGCGGCGACGATCACCTCAACAACGCCTTCCGCCAATTGGGGATCGTCCGAGCCATGGGCTGGCCCGATCCGACGTATGCCCATGTCCCGCTGATCCACGGATCCGACGGCGCCAAGCTGAGCAAGCGGCATGGCGCGCTCGGAGTGGATTCCTATCGCGACGAACTCGGCTTCCTGCCCGAAGCAGTGACCAACTACCTCCTCCGACTGGGCTGGGGGCACGGTGACGACGAAATCATCAGCCGGAGCCAAGCGATCGACTGGTTCAGCCTCGACCATGTCGGTAAATCTCCCTCCCGCTTCGACCTGAAAAAGCTCGAGAATCTGAACGGCCATTATCTCCGCGAGGCCGACGACGACCGGCTTGCCGGGCTGGTCGCACCCCGTTTGGCGCTCAACGCAAGTCAAACCCCGCTGTTGGTGAGCGCAATGCCGGAACTCAAGGCCCGCGCCCACAACCTCGACCAAATCGCCGATGGAGCGCGCTTCCTGTTTGCTGCGCGCCCGCTGGAAATGGAGGAGCCGGCAGCAGCGCTCCTGACCCGCGACGCCCGAACCCTGCTCAGCGGCACCCACAAGGGCCTTGCTGCACTTGCGAAGTGGGACCTAGCCTCGGTAGAGGGGGCCATTCGCGAGATCGCGGACAGCGCCGAGGTCAAGCTGGGCAAGCTCGCCCAGCCGCTCCGCGCCGCCTTGACTGGCCGGACGACGTCGCCCGGAATCTTTGATGTTCTTGTGTTGCTCGGGCGCGAAGAAAGCTTGTCGCGAATCGCCGAGCAGATGGTGGAGCCCAATGAATGACCGATAAGAGCGTGAAGATGGATATGCCCGGCGGGAAGTTCGACTTTCCGGTGCTCGACGGGACGGTCGG
>JBDSRE010000270.1:0-3103 GCA_039929465.1 Sphingomicrobium sp.
TCGAGAAAGGCGCGTTGAAATTATCGCTCAACTGGGCGCTTGAGCCGGTGAAATCGAACACCGCCGAGCGCGCCGAGCGGTCGATCCGGATCGCGACCTTGACCGTCGCTCCATTGTCCATGGCATAAGCAAATTCGCCATCCTCGAGCCGGCCGAGCAGCCGCCGGACCGATTCCTCGGCGTTGGCGAGAACGTGGTCCATATAGGCCGCGACCACCGTCGGGCCGGCATTGCGCGCGGTCGCGGCGAGCGCTTCGGCGCCGCGGGTGCAAGCGGCGAGCTGAGCCTTCAAGTCTGAGATGTTACGGTCAGGGCTCCGCGCAGGCCAAGCGCCCGAGCCAAGCAGGGCGCGCATCTCGGCCTCGCGGAATCGACCCTCCTCGACGAGCAATTCATTGTCGATCAGCACGCCCTCGTCGAGGATCGAGCGGCTGTCGGGCGGCATCGATCCGGGCGCGAACCCGCCGACGTCGGCATGATGGCCGCGCGCCGCAACGAACGCGTCGGGATCGGTGCTGTCATCATAGAATACCGGCATGATGACGGTGATGTCGGGCAAATGGGTGCCGCCGCGATACGGATCGTTGAGGACATAAGCGTCGCCGCGCCGAATTCCGCGTCCGTCCCGCGAAAGGTCATTTGCGTCTGGGCCGCGCGCTTCGATGATCGTCCGGATACTCTCGCCCATCGATCCCAGATGCACCGGAATATGCGGCGCATTCGCGATCAGCGCTCCTTCGCGGTCGAACAGCGCGCAGGAAAAGTCGAGCCGTTCCTTGATGTTGACCGAGGTCGCGGTGGCCTGAAGCGCGACCCCCATTTCCTCGGCGATGGCCATGAACAAATTGTTGAATATCTCGAGTCGGACGGGGTCGGCGCTGGTGCCAATTGCGGATAAGCGTTCAATCGGCTTCGAGCGGGTCAGAAGCAGCGACCCATCGGCCTCGCGCCTGGCGCTCCAGCCGGGCTCGACCACCACGGTCGATCCGATCTCATGGATCAGAGCCGGGCCGGCCCAGCGCTCTCCGCCGGAATTGGGGGATGGTTGGGCAAGCCTTTCGCCGGTGCAACCGATGGCCTCGGCAATCAAACTGTCGACGATCATCACCGAACCCTCCTCGACATAGCCAAAGCGTTGGAGGTGAAGCGCCGCAAAGGTCGCGCGCATCGCCTTGGGCTCGGTGATGGCGAGTTCGAGTGTCGTGTCCGAGCCGAGGGTGCGGAGGCGGGCGCGGCGTTCCATCACTACCAACTCGGGCTCGACGCCCTGGTCGATCAGCGCCTGACGCGCCTTCCCTTCAAGTGCTGCCAGCGTATCGCCGAAATCCACATCGAACGGCTGCAGCCAGCTCATCTCGCGGATCGCTTTCACATCGGCGATGCCGATTCCTTGGGCCGAAAGCAGCCCGGCGAGCGGATGGATGAGGATATGCTCCATCCCCAGCACGTCGGCGACCCGGCACGCATGCTGGCCGCCGGCGCCGCCGAAACAAGCCAAGGTATAGAGCGTGACATCGTGCCCGCGCGCGATGGAAATCTTGCGGATTGCTGCGGCCATATTGTCGACCGCGATGGCGAGGAAGCCCTCGGCGATCTGATTCAGGCTCATTTGCCCACCGAGCGCCTCGGCGATTTCTTCGAGCCTCCCCCGCGCCGCCATTGGGTCGAGAGGCTCATTCCCTTCTGGTCCGAACACCGCCGGAAATTGCGTCGGATCGATCCGTCCGAGAAAGAGGTTACAGTCGGTGACGGTCAGCGGCCCGCCTCCTCGATAGCAAGCCGGTCCCGGATTGGCGCCAGCGGAGTGTGGCCCGACTCGGAAGCGCATTCCGTCGAACCGGCACACCGATCCCCCGCCCGCGGCAATGGTGTGGATTTGCATCATCGGCGCGCGGATGCGCACGCCCGCGATCACATTGTCGTCGCCAAGTTCGAAGCGCCCGGCGAAATGCGAAACATCGGTCGAGGTGCCGCCCATGTCGAAGCCGATCAGCTTCTCCGCCCCGTGGGCGGCCCCCGCTGCGGCCATCCCGACCACACCGCCGGCCGGCCCCGACAGGATTGCATCCTTGCCGCGAAATGCATTGGCTCGGGCAAGGCCGCCGTTGGATTGCATGAAATGGAGCGGCGTTCCGGGCGGCAGGCCCGCTTCGACCTGGTCGACGTAGCGCCGCAAGACCGGTGAGAGATAGCAATCGGCGACGGTCGTATCCCCGCGCCCGATGAGCTTGATTAGCGGCGCGACTTCGTTGCTGACCGATATCTGGGTGAAGCCGAGCGCCGCCGCCATTTCCGCCAGCCGCTCCTCATGCGCGGTGAATTTCCAGCCATGCATGAGGACGATCGCAAGTGCTTCAATGCCCTTGTCGCGAAGGCCGAAGAGGGCGGTGCGCGCCTGCTCCTCGTCGAGCGGGGCGATGATCGCGCCGTCGGCACCGACCCGCTCGTTGATTTCGACCGCTTCGGCATAGAGCATGTCCGGAAGGACGATGTGACGCGCGAAAATGTCGGGCCGCGCCTGGTTGCCGATGCGCAGCGAGTCACCAAAGCCGCGCGTGATCGCAAGTGCGCACCGCTCGCCTTTGCGTTCGAGCAAGGCGTTGGTGGCGACGGTGGTGCCCATGCGCACTTCGCCGACCGTGCCACCTTCGCCATCGATGACTCGCCGAATTCCCTCGAGCGCGGCGTCGGGGTACTGGCGCTGATTGTCCGACAGCAGCTTTTCAACCCGCATTTCGCCATCAGACTGGGTGGCGATGACATCGGTAAAGGTGCCGCCGCGATCGATCGCAAAGGTCCAGCTCGTCGCCACGGCCCCATCAAGCAGATGCGGCGCCATTGCTCAATCGCCGCGATTTGGCACTTCCTGTACGCATCAGTGCGCCCTATGGGCAGGGCCATGGCGATATTGGTCACGGGCGCTGCGGGATTCATCGGGTCGGAGACCAGCCGCGCCTTGCTCGCGCGGGACGAAGAGGTGGTCGGGATCGACAATCTCAACGATTATTACGATCCCGCGCTCAAGCGTGCCCGGCTTGACCGGATTGACGGCGAATTTGGCAAAGGCTTCAAGTTCGAGAAGCTCGACTTCGCCGATGCCGAT
>JBDSRE010000271.1:0-3658 GCA_039929465.1 Sphingomicrobium sp.
ATAGGGTCGAGGACGTTTGCACGCCTTAGGCCTTTGCCCGCGATCCTGCGCTGGTGCTCCAATTCTACGATGCGCGGCGGGCGCGGGCGGTCGAAGTCGAGCCCAATGCAGCGCATTTGGCACTGGCTCGGCTCGAGGCGGAATGGGACGGCGCAGCGCTTGTCGTCACTCAGAATGTCGACACCCTCCACGAACGCGCCGGATCGCGCAGTCTCATCCACATGCACGGGGAGTTTAATCGCGGTTGGTGTCTCGAATGTGACGAGCGGTTCAGTTGGGAAGGCTCGATGTCTGCCAGCGGCAACCGCTGTTCGATTTGCGGTGCAAAGGGGACGGTCCGACCCGACATCGTGTGGTTCGGGGAAATGCCGTACCAGATGGAGCGGATCGAGGAGGCGTTGCGAAGCGCCGATCTGTTCGTTTCAATCGGCACCTCCGGCGCAGTCTATCCGGCGGCGGGGTTTGTCCAAACCGCGCGTCATTGCGGGGCGCGAACGCTGGAGATCAACCTCGAGCCCAGTCAGGGAAGCAGGGTCTTCGACGAGCGGCGACAGGGTCCGGCGAGCGTCGAAGTGCCGAAGTGGGTTAGGGAAGTGCTTAAAAAATCCTCCCCGGAACGGGGAGGGGGGCCAGCGTAGCTGGTGGAGGGGCCGATGCCGCCGGAGTACCCCTCCGTCGCGCTCCGCGCTACCACCTCCCCGTTCCGGGGAGGATTAGTCGCTCCAGTCGAGCCCGATGTCCTGATACAATGTGCGGTCCTCGTCCCATTTGGGATTGACCTTCACATGGAGGAACAGGTGGACCTTGCGGCCGAGGTGCTCGGCGATGGCTTCGCGCGCTGCTGAGCCGATCGCTTTCAATCGCGTTCCGCCCTTGCCGAGGATGATCGCCTTCTGGCTGTCGCGCTCAATCAGGATCTGCTGGTGGATGACCGCCGATCCGTCCTTGCGGTCCTGCCATTTTTCGGTCTCGACCGCGGCCGCATAGGGCACTTCTGCGTGGAGCTGGAGGAACAGTTGTTCGCGGGTCAGCTCGGCCGCGACCATGCGGTCGGTGGCGTCGGTCAATTGGTCCTCGGGGAAGTGCCACGCGCTTTCTGGCATTGCCGCAGCAAGATGCGCCTTCAACTCGGGCACGCCGTCGCCGGTCGATGCGGAGACCATGAACACGGTTTCGGGCGATAACCGCTCGGCGAGCCGTGCAGCGAGTACGAGCAGCTGCTCCTTGTCGGCGATGTCGACCTTGTTGAGCACCAGGATTAGCGGTTCGGGCCGCGCTTCGACCCCAGCGATGACCTGCTCGACTCGCTCCCCGACCCTGGCCGCGGAATCGATCACCAGGACCACCCGATCGGCGTCCTCGGTGCCCTCCCACGCTGCCTTGACCATTGCCCGGTCGAGCCGGCGGTTGGGGGTAAAAATGCCCGGCGTGTCGACCAGCAGCATTTGGGTTGCACCGGCAATCGCGATTCCCATCAGCCGGGCGCGCGTGGTCTGCGCCTTGGGACTGACGATCGCGACCTTTTGCCCGACGAGTGCATTGACCAGGGTTGATTTGCCCGCATTGGGCGCGCCGATCACGGCGACCACGCCGGCGCGGGGACTGGAGACCTCGCTCATTTCAATTGCTCGAGCAGTGCCGCCGCCGCTGCGGTTTCCGCTTCCTGCTTGCTATCGCCTTCGGCGCTCGCTTCGCCGAGCCGAGGGACGCCTACAGTCACGGTGAAGCGCGGCGCGTGGTGGGCGCCGGTGCGGGTGACGAGGGTATATTCAGGGGCTTTCAGCCCGCGCGCAGCGGCCAATTCCTGTAGCAGGCTTTTGGGATGCTGCGGTGCCCCGCCCTGGTCGTCGAGTCGCGACCCCCACGCCTTGAGCACGAAGCCGCGCGCGGTGTCGAACCCCGAATCGATCAACAATGCCCCGATCAGCGCTTCGACCACGTCGCCGACGACATTGTCGCCGTGATTGGCATTGTCGTCGCGCGCCTGCCGGCCAAGTCGGATCAGCATTGGAATACCGATCGAGCGGCCGACTTCGCCGCAGGTTTCGCGCGCTACAAGCGCATTGTAGCGGCGCGACAATTGACCCTCGGGCTCGTTGGGATACCGCTTGTAGAGCGCCTCGGCGATGGTCAGCCCAAGGACTCGGTCGCCGAGGAATTCAAGGCGCTCATAGCTGTCGCGGGCAAGGCTCGAATGGGTGAAAGCGCGCTCGAACAATTTGGGATCGGCTGGCTCATGGTCGAGCGCTTCGCGAACGAAAGCAGCGATGTCGCCGCTCACTTGGGCTCGCTCGTATAGCCATTGCCAAGGCGGTCGCGGCGAAGGGCGCTGAACCAGCTCAATGGATTGATGTAGGCGGCGCTGCCGTCGGTCGACCAGAAGGTGCTCACGGCGCGCCCGATGAGGTGGTCCAGCGGGACCATTCCAATCCCGCCCTGGAGATCGTCGAACCGGCTATCGAGGCTGTCGTCGCGATTGTCGCCCATCAGGAATACGCGGCCCTTCGGCACCGTGACCGGCCCGAAAGTATCGGCCTCGCTATCGCCGATTTGATCGAGCGTGACGTAGCTTGGGCCTCCGGGAAGGGTTTCGCGGTAGGCGGGGTAAAGGCAGTAAGGATGACCATCCCTCTGGACGATATTGGGGGCCAACGGCGGGACGGTTCTGCACGGGCTGTTGGTGCTGATCGGGATCTTCTCCGGATCAGTCTTGATTCGCTTTAGCGGAGCGCCGTTGAGAATGACCGCTCCGGCGCGGACTTCGATGGTGTCGCCGGCAAGTCCGATCACCCGCTTGATGAGGTCGCTCTTGCCGTCCGGGTGGCGAAAGACGACGACATCGCCGCGATTTGGCTCGTGGCCGTAGATCCGCCCCTTGAACGACGGCGTTTCCATCGGGAAACTGTATTTGGAAAAGCCATAGGGCCATTTGGAAACGAGCAGATAATCGCCGATGTACAGCGTCGGAAGCATCGATCCCGAAGGGATACTGAACGGCGCGAAGACGAAGCTTCGGATCAGCCAGGCGAGCACGATCAGAGTGACGAAGAAGCGCATACTGCTCCACGCGCCGGCCTTGGCGCGTTCGACCGGAATTCCGGAATCCTCGATGTCGCGGTGCTTTCGTCGTCTGAATATCATCGGCAGGGCTTCTTTCGATCCGGCGCCGGAAGGTCAAGCCGCGCTGGCTTTTAGCGGTTCGCCGATTATGAAGCTCGGCCATGCCCAAGCGCACGCCCGACCCCAACCACCACGACGCGATCAAATCGCTTAAGGCGTTGTTCGCGAGTGACTCAGGACGGGTTGAGCGATTGAGCGTGGAAGTGGCTGGAATCGCCTTCGACTGGTCGAAGACCCACCTCGATGAGGCCATGATTGGCCGATTCTCGACGCGGCTCTCCAACTGCGGGTTCGACCAAGCACGCTCGGCGTTGTTTGCCGGCGAGATCGTCAACCTCAGCGAAGCCCGCCCTGCGACCCACACGTTCGAGCGGGTCAGCGGGACTGGTGAGGAAGCCTCGATCGCCGCCGCTCGGCGCATTCGCACGCGCGCCCTGGTCGATGCGGTCGAAGCGGGGGCGTTCGGCGATGTCACGGCGATTCTCCACATCGGCATCGGCGGATCGGTCACTGGTCCGGCGCTGCTCGTCGATGCGCT
>JBDSRE010000272.1:0-10421 GCA_039929465.1 Sphingomicrobium sp.
CATCGGGAATGAAATGGGCGGAAGCCGTGATCACCGGCTCATAGCCGCGCGCCAACTTGTGTTCGCCCTGCGCGCCGGCTTCGACGGAACTCAGGCCGTGGGCGATGGCCCAGTCGATCGCTTGGTAATAGCATAACTCAAAATGGAGAAAGGGCACGTCTTCGCTCGCGCCCCAATAGCGGCCGTAAAGGGTGTCGGGGCCGATGACGTTAAGCGCGCCGGCGATCGGAATGCCGTCGCGACAAGCGAGGAACAGCAGCAATTGATCGCCAATGCGTTCGGCAATGAGGTCGAAGAACCGTCGTGTGAGATAGGGCTGGCCCCATTTGCGGGCGCCGGTGTCCTGGTAAAAGGCCCACATCGATTCCCATTCGGCCGGGCCGATCTCGGCGCCGCGCAGGATCTGGAGCTCCAGTCCTGCCAGCGCCGCGGCGCGCTCCTTGCGGATGGCCTTGCGCTTGCGGCTCGCCAGCGCGCCGAGGAAATCGTCGAACGAGTAATAACCACGATTGGCCCAATGATATTGAACGCCGTGGCGGATGAGCCAGGCGCGCCGCTCGCATTCGGTGGCGCCTGCCTCATCGATGAAGGTAACGTGAGCCGAGGATAGTTGGTTCTCGACCGTGACCGACTCGATCGCCGCGAGCAATTGTTGCGGCAGGCTTCCGAGCAGTCGCGGCCCCGGGACCGGGGTAAACGGAACCGCTACCTGGAGCTTTGGATAATAGCGCCCGCCCGCCTGCTGCCAGGCCTCGGCCCAGCCATGGTCAAAGACATATTCGCCCTGGCTGTGGCTTTTGAGATAGGCCGGTGCGGCGGCGACGATCCGGCGGTTCCGTTCAATCAGGATCGGCGCGGGCGACCAACCGCTTCCGGGGCCGACACTGCCCGACTCTTCGAGCGAGGCGAGGAAGGCGTGGCTGAGAAAGGGATCCCCTCCGGCAAGCGCGTCCCACTGTCCCGAATCGACCGATTCGATCCCCGGAGCGAGCGTTGCAATCGAGTCGGATTCGCGGTCGGCCATGACCCTTTATGGGTGCGGTCGGGGGGTTGAGCTAGGGCTTGACCGCGACGATGCCATCGACCTCGACCGCGACCCCCAAGGGAAGTACCGCGACCCCGACCGCGCTGCGGGCGTGGCGACCAGGCTCGCCGAACACCTGTTGCATCAGTTCCGACGCGCCGTTGGCGACCTTGGGCTGATCGGTGAACCCTGGCACGCTGCTGACGAAGACGCCGAGCTTGACCACGCGTTCAACCCGCTCGAGGCTGCCCAGCGCGGCCTTGATCTGCGCCAGCAGCATGATCCCGCAACGGCGCGCGGCGGAAGTGCCATCCTCGACATCCATATCTTCGCCGAGGCGACCTTTGATCAGGCTGCCGTCCTCGGCGAAGCTGATCTGGCCGGAAATATGGAGCAACCCATCGTGCTCGACGGCGGGGACATAGGACGCCACAGGCGAGGCGGCCTGGGGCAGGGTGATGCCAAGTTCGGCGAGGCGTTGATCAATATTCATGCCGCAGTTCCAAGCACCGGAGAGACCGCGAATCAAGCCTCACGGTGAAGCGCGAACCCGGCCCAGCTCTGACTGACCGGCATCAACTCGATCGTGTTGATGTTGAGGTGGGAGGGCAAAGTGGCGACCCACCAGATAGTTTCGGCAATATCCGCGCCGGTCATCGGATCGACCCCGGCGTAGAGTTTTTCCGAAGCCTGCTTGTCGCCGCCGGTGCGGACGATGGTAAATTCGGTTTCGGCCATGCCCGGCTCGATCGAGGTCACGCGGACCCCGGTGCCGGCGAGGTCGCAGCGCAGGTCGAGCGAGAATTGGCGGACGAAGGCCTTGGTCCCGGCGTAAACCGCGCCGCCCTTATAGGGATAGGTCGCTGCGACCGACGACAGATTAACGATCGCGCCTTTGCGCGCGGTGAGCTTGGGCAAAAACGCCCGGGTCAGCGCCACCAGCCCAGTCATATTAGTGTCGATCACGGTCTGAATCTTGTCCCAGTCGGTGTCGGCCAGCGGGTCGGTCGGCGGCGCCAGCCCGGCATTGTTGACCAGCAGGTCGATCTCGCCCCAACCGCCGTCCAGTTTGGACAGCCCTTCGAGCGCGGCGCGGTCGCGCATGTCAATTTCGAGCGGAAGGAAACTCTCGCCAAGCGCATCCTGGAGGACGCGCAGACGATCGCCGCGGCGGCCGGTGCCGATAACTTTCCAGCCACCCTGGACGAAGCGGCGGGCGGTGGACTCGCCAATGCCGGCGGTCGCTCCGGTGATGAGCATCGTTTTCATCATTCAGCCTTGCCTTCCTGTTCGAGTGCGTGGCGCGCCGTTACCAGCGCCCGGGGCTCCATAGCGATCGCCTCGGCGACTGCCACGAGATCGGGCTCATGCGCTTCCAGAAAGGCGAGTAGGGCAGCAAGCAGCAGCGGGTCGCCGGCGCGCCGTCGCAATTCGTCCGAATCGATTCCGGTGAGGTCGAGGAACCGGTTCGCCCGGCGCTCATCGGCAAGCGTCTCTGCAAGCGCTGCAAAGCCGATGGCGTAGGGGTCATTTGGCGGATTGGCGCTCACAGCTTACACCGGCGGGAAGCGAACGAGGAAAGCAGCTTGGCCAAGATCCTGATCGTCGAGGACAATGCCCTCAATATCAAGCTGTTTCGCGACCTTCTCGCGGCTCATGGTCACACACCCGAAGCGGTCACCGACAGCCGCAACGCGCTCGAAATGGCACGCACTTTCCAGCCCGATCTGGTCATCACCGACATTCAGCTGCCGCATTTGAGCGGACTCGATCTGATCCGCCTGATCCGCGCCGACGACACCGCCGTTGCGCAGGTGCCGATCATGGCGGTGACCGCTTATTCGGCGCCGGGCGACGAAGAGCGAATCCGCGCCGCGGGTGCCCAGGCCTATGTCTCAAAGCCGATTTCGGTGATGCGCTTCGTCGAGACCGTCGACAATTTGCTGGCTCCAGCAATGGCGCAGGGTGAGCCTCGGCCAATACCGCGACCCTGACGCTTCATGCTCGGAGGAAAAGAGAAATCCCCGATCAAGTCCGGGGTGACGTGACAGGCGCAATGCGCCCGATCATCATTTAATCTTCGATTCCTTGAAATCGACGTGCTTGCGGACGACCGGGTCGTATTTGCGGAAGCTCATCTTCTCGGTCGTATTGCGCGGGTTCTTCCTGGTCACATAGAAGAATCCGGTGTCGGCGCTGCTGACGAGCTTGATCTTGACGGTTGCTGGCTTGGCCATCACGAAATCCTGAAAAGCTGAAACGATGACGGCGGCGAATGTCGCCGCCGGTTCGCGCCGCCCAATGGCGGCGAGAGGCGGAAAAGTCAAGCTGGCGCCTTGGGCGCGCGGCGGCCGGAGGCGCCGATCAGCCGGTCGCGAAAGTCCGCCGCCTGCTCCTCGGACAGGATGAGGTTGTCGAGCTTCTCGTCGAGCGAAGCCAAATAGCGGGTCATCTGCGGCTGAATTCCCGGCGCGGAACGAACCGCCCGCGCCGCCGTGGCCGCTTCGGCTGAATCGATCGCCATCGAACATGGTACGACCGTCGATACCCCGACGAGCCGGTGCTTATAAAGCACATTGCGATCTCCGCACTCGGATCGGATTCGTTTCTGAACCCCGTAGGGCATGACCTCACGCAGGATCGTCCGGTAGGGATAGATGTTCTCGAGGTCTCGTTGCGCCACTTCGGAGCTCAAGTAGAAGTCGCTCGCGAGTTGCTGAATGTCGGAATCGCCAAGATGATCGACCAGCCCGGTCGCTGACATTTCATCATAAACGTAGGTTTTGGCCTTGGTCGTGTCGGTCTGGGTCAACTGATAGGCAGCGACCAGGAAATCGCGGGCGGATAGCGGCTTGGTGCCGTCGAGGGCGGCTAGAGCCTGCAGGCCATAATCCCGGGCCTGGCGGTAATAGGCCGTCTGAACCGCATATTGGTGCGCATCGAAATCGAGCTCGTCGATCAGCCGGATGCGATATTCGTTCGCCCGGACGGACTCGAGCCGCTCTTCGTTCCAATTGTTGACCTGCGTGCCGAGAAAGACGCCGATCACGACGATGACCACATCGATCGCAACCGCGAACCAATTATGGGTTTCGACATGCTCGCGGATTCGCCGGATGACCATCGCTTCCCAACCCCGTTTGACCCGATGTTACCCGTTTTGGGTGAACTCTCCAGCCTCAACCGGGGAATTTTCGATGGCCGACTACACGCATACTCTGGTCCGCTCCGGAATGGGCGAGAGGATCGCCAGAATCGAAGCGCGCATCCCGCGGCTCGACCGCGAGGCGTTAAAACCCAGCATGGGCGCGATCAGCGCCAGCACCAAAGCGCACGACCGCGAAACCATCGTCGCCGCGCTATCCGTCCGGCTCCACTAAGTTCACAACTGGCAACGCTTCCAGAGCCCGTGCATTGTCACCGGCGATGCGCGCTTTCTCCCAATTACTCGACGACCTCGTTTACACCCGGTCGCGCAACACCAAGCTTCGGCTGATCGGCGATTACCTCAAGCACACCCCCGATCCCGATCGCGGCTATGCACTTGCGGCGCTGACCGGCACGCTCGACATCCCGTTCGTCAAGCCGGCCGCAATCCGAACGCTTGCCGAAGAGCGCATCGACCCCGTGCTGCTGCGCATGAGCCGCGACTATGTCGGCGACGGTGCCGAGACAATCTCTCTGCTGTGGCCGGTTGGGGTGGGCGAGGGGCAGCAATGCGCGGAGCCGCCCGACCTCGACGATGGCACCATCCGCCTTAACGATGCGGTCGACCGTCTCAAGCTTGCAAGCAAGGCCGAGGCGCCGCGCGTTCTTGCAGCGATGCTCGACCATCTCGACAGCTCGGGCCGGTACGCGTTGCTCAAGCTCGCGACCGGTGCGCTTCGGGTCGGGATTTCGGCGCGGCTGGCGAAACAGGCGTTGGCCAATGCATTCGGGATCGATGTCGAAGGGGTCGAGGAGGTGTGGCATGGCCTAAATCCGCCATTCCCCGAATTGTTCGACTGGGCCGAGGGGCGAAGCGGCCAGCCGTCTGTGCGCGACATCCCGGTGTTCCGACCGTTCATGCTCGCCCATCCGCTCGATGATGTTCGAGTCTCGCTGGGCGACTTTGCGGCAGAGTGGAAATGGGACGGGATTCGCATTCAGTTGGTGCATGCCGGAGGCGAGACCCGCCTGTTCAGCCGCACCGGGGACGATATTTCGGGCAGCTTTCCCGACATCGCCGAAGCTTTTTCAACGCGCGGCGTGCTCGACGGTGAATTGCTTGTACGCGGTACCGGACAGGGAATCGCCGATGTCCACGGCGGTGCAGCGGCGAGCTTCAACGCGCTCCAGCAGCGGCTCGGGCGCAAGAATGTCAGCGCCAGGGTGCAGGGAGAGTATCCGGCCTTCGTCCGGCTCTACGACATCCTCTTCGACGGCGAGGAGGATGTTCGCGCGTTGCCGTGGAGCGAGCGGCGACAGCGGCTTGAAACCTTTGTCGGCGAACTCGACCGCGACCGCTTCGACCTTTCCCAATTGATCGAAGTGGACAGCTTCGACGCCCTGGAAGCGATGCGTGGGCAGGCCCGCGACGAGGCCATTGAGGGATTGATGCTCAAGCGCCGCGACAGCCCATATGTCGCCGGCCGCCGAACCGGCCTGTGGTACAAATGGAAGCGCGATCCGCTGAACGCCGATTGTGTGCTCATGTACGCCCAGCGCGGCTCCGGCAAACGCTCAAGCTTCTATTCCGATTTCACCTTCGGCTGCTGGGGCAAAACTGGCGATCTACTGCCTGTCGGCAAGGCCTATTTCGGTTTTACCGACGAGGAATTGAAGTGGCTCGACAAATTCGTCCGCGGCCACACGATCGAACGGTTCGGGCCGGTGCGCGAGGTCGAGAAGAGTCTGGTGCTCGAAGTCGCGTTCGATTCGATCCATGCCAGCAAGCGGCACAAGTCGGGGCTTGCGATGCGCTTTCCACGGATCAGCCGAATTCGCACCGACAAGCCGGCTGCAGAGGCCGACACGATCGCCACGCTGGCCGCGCTTGTGACATGAAGCGGAAGCCCTAAAGTTGCGCCCTTCGACTCGGCAGGGGACTCATCGCATGAAAATGTTCGCAGCGGCGCTGACCGCGTTCCTGATGGCGGGCGCAGCGCACGCCGAGACCTTCGCCATCCAGGCCGGGCGGGTGATCGTCGACGCGGCCAAACCGGCGCTCGGCGCTTCGACCGTGATTGTCGAGAATGGGCGCATCAAGGCAATCGAGCCCGGCGCCGTGGCGCCCGCCGGAGCCACCGTCGTCGATCTTCGCGGCGATACACTGATGCCCGGTATGACCGACGTCCATGTCCATTTGTCGATGAACAGCGGTGAGCCATGGTATGCCGGCTTCACCCAGAAATATTCAGCTCCCTATGCGGCCACTATGGGGTTGACCCATGCGCTCGAAATGGCGCGCGCCGGATTCACGACCGTACGCGATCTTGGCGGCGACACGGGTGCGGTTCTGGCAATTCGCGACGCGGTTGCCGAGGACCGTTTCCCGGGGCCGCGGATCAAGGTTTCGGGCGAGCCATTGTCGATCATCGGCGGCCATGGCGACATCGCCACCGGGCTTCCGCCCGAACTGGCCGGAGCGATCAACGACGCGCACCTCAACCCATCCGTCTGCACCGGCGCGCAGCAATGCGCCGAGGCCGTACGCAAGCTTGCTGCGGCGGGCGTAGACGTGATCAAAATCATGGCCACCGGTGGAGTCCTCGATGCCGGCGCGCGCGGACTCGAACAGCATTTCAGCGACGAGGAGATGCGCGCCATCGTCACTGCCGCCCATGGCGCCGGCCTCAAGGTCGCGGCTCATGCCCACGGGCCGCGCGGAATCGAGGCGGCGACCCGCGCCGGAGTCGATTCGATCGAGCATGGCACCTTCCTCGACGAGGCCGGGATGCGCGCAATGAAGGCCAGTGGCGCTTATTACTCGGCAACGCTGATGGCCTTTTCCGGAGTCCAGGGATTGCTAGGCACAGGCAAGCTGACCCCGGCGATGGAAGCCAAGACCCGCCAAACGATGACGGTGTGGGGCAAGGGTCTAAACCTCGCGTACCGTAACGGGGTCAAGATCGCGCTCGGCACCGATTCGGCGGTCGCTCCGCACAAGGATTCGGGCAAGGAGCTGGCGCTGATGGTCGAGAAAGGCGGAATGAGCCCGCGCGACGCACTCATCGCCGCAACCAAGGGTGGGCCCGAACTGATGGGCCTGGCCAGCGAAACCGGGACGCTGGATCTGGGCAAGTCGGCCGACCTCATTGCCGTGAAGGGGGACCCGTTGGTCGATCCGGCCGCGGTCCAGCGGATCGATTATGTCATGGTTGAGGGACGTCCAATTCCGATGAAGGGATTCTGATCGATGCGCCTGCCCCTCTTCGCCTTGTCGCTGCTGCTATCCTCCGCCGCCGCCTTTGCCGCCGACGCTCCGCCCGCGGGCGATGTCCCGGCGCCGCAGACCAAGGCTGAAGCGCCCAAGCCCGATCCCGATGTCGCCGCTGCGAGCGTGATCGAGAGCGGTTTGCCGCAACGTCGGTCGATCCCCTTCCGGGGCGGCAAGCTGAGCTATGTCGTAACCCCGGGCACGCTGACCATCCGCGACGATGACGGAGCGCCCAAGGCGAGCATGTTCTACATCGCCTACACGATGGAGCCGCGCGGCAAGCCGCGCCCGGTGACGTTCCTGTTCAACGGCGGACCCGGATCATCGACGATGTGGCTGCACATGGGGTCGTTCGGGCCGATCAAAATCGATGCCGCGACTCCCGAGACCATCGCCGGGCCACCATTCCGCTATGGCCCCAATCCCGACACTTTGCTCGATGTTACCGATCTGGTCTTCATCGATGCACCGACGACGGGCCTTTCGCGACCAGTCGGCAAGGTCGAGGCCAAGGACTTTTTCGGGGTCGACAAAGATGTCGATGCGTTCAGCCGAACGATCCAGCGCTACTTGAGCAAGTACAACCGCTGGAATTCTCCCAAATTTCTGATCGGCGAAAGCTACGGCACCTTGCGCGCCGGCGGGCTGTCGACCGCGCTCGCCCAGAGCGGAGTCCAGCTCAACGGCATTGTCCTGGTGTCGACGGTGCTCAATTTCGCCGATTTCGCGGGCGATCAGATGCTGGTCAACTTTCTCCCCACTTATGCCGCCGACGCCTGGTACCACAGCAAGATCCAGCCCAAACCCGATCTGATGAGCTTCATTGCCGAGGCGCGAGCCTTCGCCAGCGGGCCGTATGCAAGTGCGCTTCAGAAGGGGCGGGGAATCGGGCTTGAAGAGCAACGATCGATAGCGCAGTCCATGGCCCGACTGACCGGCCTGTCGCCAGAGTATATCCTGCGCGCCAATTTGCGGGTTGGCCCCGACCGCTACCAGCGCGAGTTGTTGCGCGACCGCCGCCAGGTCATCGGCCGGATCGATTCGCGTTATATCGGGACCGACATCGACGCCGTCGGCGAAAGCCCGAGCTACGACCCCCAGGCGGCGGCGATTTCGGGCGGGTTCGTTGGCGCGCTCAACGATTATCTGTTCCGCGACCTCGGGTTCAAGACCCCGCTAAGCTACCGCCCCAATAATTATGGCGGCATCGCCGAGGAGTGGAATTTTCAGCACAAATCGGCCGAAGGTCCGCAGCTGGCGGCGGATACCAGCGTCGATCTGGCTGCCGCGATGCGCCAGAACCCGCGGCTGAAATTGCTTTCTGTCAACGGGCTTTACGACCTTGCAACTCCGTTCGGCGGGGCGGATTATGAAATCCTCCACATGGCGCTGGAGCCGGCGGTCGCGGCTAATATCAGTTTCACTTATTATCCGGCCGGCCACATGATGTATCTCGATCCGGGTTCGGCCAAGCAACTCACCGCCGATCTCGATGCTTTTTACGCTCGGGCACAATAAGAAAAGGGCCGAAGGTTTCCCACCGGCCCTTCGCCCCCCCTTGAAATAAGCGCTCAGGCGATCGCTTGAAGATTGACCGCTGCGGTCTTGCCGCGACGATCGACCTCAAGCTCGAACTCGAGCCGGTCGCCTTCGTTGAGCGTGGCGATACCGGCACGCTCGACCGCCGAAATGTGAACGAACGCATCGGGCTGTCCATCGTCGCGCTGGATGAAGCCAAAGCCCTTCATCGAGTTGAAGAACTTGACCGTTCCAGTCGCCTTTTCGCCGGTCAGCGTGCGCTGCGGAGCGGCGCTTGCGCGCTCGACCGCAATCGGTTCGCCATCGATTCGAATGTTGGTCGCCGAGACCTTGCCGCCGCGATCGACGAGCGTGAATTCGAGCGGCTGACCGTCGGCAAGATCGGTCAGGCCGGCTTGCTCGACGGCCGAGATGTGGACGAATACGTCTTCGCCGCCATCATCACGCACGATGAAACCGAAACCTTTTTGCGGGTTGAAGAATTTGACGATGCCTTTGCCTTCGCCAACGACCTGAGGGGGCATTCCACCGCCGCCGCCGCGATCACCGCCGCCGCCGCCGCCGCCCCGGAATCCACCACCGCCGCCGCCGCCGCCGCCAGCACCGCCGCCGCGATAACCGCCGCCACCACCGCCACCGGGAGGGCCGCCGAAGCCACCGCGGTCGCCATAGCCACCGCCGCCACTACCGCCGCCGCCACCGGGGCCCGAGCGATCGCCGAAGCCACCGCGGTTGCCGAAGCCGCCGCGATCCTGAACCCCTGCCTGATCACCCGCATTGTTGTCGTCGCCGCCGAAGAAACTGTCGCGCTTGTCGCGGCCGCGGCCGCCGCGATCCCCCTTGCGCCCCTTGTCAAAACCCATGAACCGTCCGCACTTCTTTCTCGCCCAAAGTCTTCCAACCGGTGCGCTCGGGCCAACAGGCGCAACCAGGTCGAGGCGCGCAACCACTGACGCACCAAGTCGCGCCCTTACAAGAAAATTCTCCCCTATCCTAGATGATTCCGGCAGGCGGGGCTGGCCTGCCTGCGTGCAACCGGCCTAAAGCCAAATTGAAGCACTATATATGCGGTTCGACAGGAGACATTTTTGCCAGTCCATTTCCATGAGGGCGACCTGCCCGAAGGCGTGACATTCGCCGACGGTCCGATCGCCGTCGACACCGAGGCGATGGGCCTCCACCCCGAGCGCGACCGCCTGTGCCTGGTGCAATTGTCCGACGGCCGGGGCGACGAGCATCTGGTCCGGTTCAAGGCCGGCGCCGGTTATGACTCGCCGCGATTAAAGGCGCTGCTGAGCGATCCCAAGCGGCTCAAGCTCTACCATTTCGCGCGCTTCGACATCGGCATTCTTCAGGCCTACCTCGGGATCATGGCGGCGCCACTTTATTGTACCCGGACTGCGTCGCGGCTGGCGCGCACTTACACTGACCGCCACGGAC
>JBDSRE010000273.1:0-6285 GCA_039929465.1 Sphingomicrobium sp.
CTCCGTCGACCGTCGCCGCGCGGTCCCATTCGCGCCGCGCCGCCCAGTTCAGCGCGGCATCGGCATCGGCAAGATGCGATGCGCTCGCCGCGACCGCTTCGGCCCCGAGCCAAGCGGCCTGTTCCAATGCTTTGCGAACCCGAACCCGTTCAAATTTCTCGTCGTCATTGCTGGGATCGGTGGCGGGGGTAACTCCCGCTGCCTCGCACACGGCCTTGAGCTGGTCGCGGGACCACCCGAGCAACGGACGAACCAGCGCTTCGTCACTCCCCGGGACGCGCACCGTCAAGCGCATCCCGGCAAGACCCGTGAGGCCGGCACCGCGCGCCAGACGCATGAGCAGGGTTTCGGCCTGATCGTTGGCGTGATGACCGGTGAGCAGCGTCTTGAGGTTCCGCTCCCGCGCCCATTGGGCAAGCGCGCCATAGCGCCGGATTCGCGCCCGCTCCTGGATCGCGGTGACTGGCTTTTTCTGCCAGTCGATCGGCAAGATGGAGTGCGGGACGCCGAGCATTTTGCACAAGGCGGCGACCGCTTCGGCTTCGTCGGCGCTGCCATCGCGCAATTGGTGATCGACGGTCGCAGCCTCGATCGCGCCGGGCCGCGCTACGGTTGCCAGAAGAAGCAGCGCGAGGCTGTCGGGCCCGCCCGAAACGGCGATCCCGATCGGGTCCTTTACGGGCACCACCCGGTCGAGAATAGCACGAAAGCACTCAACCAGGTCTTCGGGCAGCGAAACGAACGGCGATTCCGATGCGGCTTTGGAACCACCCATGGTCATGGGCCGCACTTGGCCTCCGCGCGGGCGTCGCTCTCGAGCTTCTTGAGATCGGGCCTGATCTTGGCGCCATAAATCGCGTCGAGCTCGGCATAGGCCTTGCACGCCTGGCCCGGCTGACCCAGCTTCATTTGCGCCTGACCGAGATAATAGAGGCTGTCGGGTGCCCGCTCGCCCTTGGGATCGTTGCGGTAATTGGCGAGCAGCGCCTGGGCCGCCGCGCCCGCGTCGCCCTTGTCGAGCAGTGCCCGTCCGATAAGATTTTTGGCGAAGCTCGCCCGGCGGTGCTTGGGATAGGCGGCGGTAAACGCGCGTAGAGAGGTGATCGCCTCACCATAGCGGCCCGCTTCCCACGCCTTGAAGCCTTCGGTGTAGGCGGCCTCTCCCGGGTCAACCTCGGCAAGCGCGGTCGTGGTCGATTCGCCCGGCGCGTCAACGGCCGTAGCGACGGGCCTTGGCTTGGGCGGCGCAATTGTGGTCGCCGATCCGTCGGTCGCCGGTCCCGCTTCTTTGGGGCCTTGCGCAAGGCGTTGCTCAAGCGCGTCGATACGGTTGGCATTATCACTCCGCGCCTTGCCCAGATCGGCTTTCATGACCTGCAGCAGATTGCCGTTCTCCTCGGTCAGACGGAGGATGTCGGCCATTTGCCGCTCGAGCGAATCGAGCCGCTGGGCGAGCGAGCTCACCGACGCCTGGCTTGCTGCGGGGTCGTCGGCAAAGCCGGCAGTATCGGCGGGACGGCCTTTCGGATAGACCTGCCGCTGCATTTGCTCGAGTTGCCGCTCGACTCGCTCGATGCGCTGTTCGGGCGACGGTTGCGGGCGCTGCGACCAGGCGGAGGAGGCCGGAACGAGCATCAGCGCCGCGACGGCGGCAATGCCGATCGGACGGAAACTGGTCACTTGATCATCCCTATTCGCTCATGAAATTCAGCTCTGCGCCGAAGCGCCTTGCCAGACGATGAATCCGCAACCCCAGCCAAATCGCTCAACCCGCCGGTTTTACGCCCGGTGCTGCTGGCGACGGCGGTGACATCTTGGTCCCGTACAAGTCGGCGGGAATCAGACTGACGTCGATCAATTGTCCAGCCGGGCCGATCGAAGGTGCAACCGCTGACCCGACCATGATCTTGAGCGCTTCGGGTTTAGCGGTCTTGACCATCGGCGCGGTGGCGGTTGCTGGGACGGTGAAATCTCTGCCCGAGTTGAGCATGCCGGAGAAATAACTTGCGCCGCCCTTGTCATAGACACTCATCCACAAGGATTCGCTCGCCGACAGGACCACCGGACCCTGAGCGACTGGAGGCGCAGGCGTGGCAGCGGTGGCGGGCGCTTGTGGAATATCCGTCGCGGCGGCGGCGGCGGTCGCGGGCGCCGCGCCGCTGTCGCCAAGCGAGCGCTGGTTGAGCCAGCTCATCACGACGACAAGCAAGACCAGCGCGATGATCGCGCCGATCACCAAAACCTTGGGCATCGCCCGCGCCGGGTCGGCTGGTTCGAACACTTCGGACGCGGCCACCGGAACTGAGCGCGGGTCGCCCATTTCCGTCCTCAGCTGCTGGCCGATCTGGGTGCGGTCGAGATCGACCACCCCGGCATAGCTTTTGGCAAAGCCCACGCTGTAGGTCGGGGCCGGCAAGTGCGCCCAATCGCTCGCCTCGATGCTCTCGAGGTGACGCAGCGGAATGCGAGTCTGAGCCGCAATATCCTCGAGGCTCAGCTTCTTCTTCTTGCGCGCGGCGCGAAGCTGGTCGCCGACCGGCGGCAGGCTGGTTTCGATCGCATCTTCGTCCATCGTAGCCGATTCAACTCCCTCTTCCCGACTCCCACTGTGAAGGCTCGACAGCCGGTGTCAACCGGCCCTTAGCCAATGATCACCGAATGGCGCCGAGCCCAGTCGGTCAGGGTCTTGCGCATATCGCGCACCGGGTTGGCAAGCAGCTTGTCGAGCCGCTTGCGCGCGGCTGCGGCGTCGAGCGAGCGGACCATGGCCTTGACCGGACCGACGCCGGCCGGGGTAATCGACAGATTCTCTGCCCCGATCCCGATCAGCGCCATCGCCTCAAGCGGACGGCCGGCCATTTCGCCGCAGATCCTCACCGGCACCTCGGCCGCTCGGGATGCGTCAAGCACGCGCTTGAGAAAGCGCAGGATTGCCGGGCTCAGCCAGTCGTACCGCTGCGCCAACCGTGGGTCGGCGCGGTCGGCGGCGAACAGGAATTGAGTCAAATCATTGGTGCCGATCGACAAGAAATCGACCCTCGGCAGCAGGACATCGAGCATTTCGGCCAAGCTCGGCACCTCGAGCATCGCGCCATATTCGATTTTCTTGGGCAAGCCGCGCCGGGCATTGCGGGTCCATTCGACCTGCTCTTCGAACAAGGCCTTGGCTTCATCGAACTCCCACGGCTCGCTGACCATCGGGAACATCACCCGAAGCACTCGTCCCGACGACGCGTCGATCAACGCCCGAGCCTGCGCCTTCATCAAGGTTGAACGGTCGAGCGACAGGCGCAAGGCACGCCACCCCATCGCCGGATTCTCGGCCTCATCATGGACATCGGCGAGATAGGGCAGCGCCTTGTCGCCGCCAATATCGACCGTCCGGAACACCACCGGCTTGTCGCCGGACTGGGCGATGACCTTCGAATACAGCCGCTGCTGTCGCTCGCGTCCGGGCAAGGTCGCCGACACCAGGAACTGGAATTCGGTCCGAAAGAGCCCGATCCCGTCGGCGCCCGACATGTCGAGGTGTGCTGTATCCTCGGCCAGTCCGGCATTGACCATGACGCTGACTTTGAGCCCGTCGGTGGTTATCGCCGGCAAAGGCCGCAATTGCTCCATTTGCGCGCGGCGCTTGTGGCTCATCGCAAGCCGCTGCTCAAAGCCGCTGACCAGCGCCCGGTTGGGCCGGATCATGACGCTTCCATTGTCGCCGTCGACGAGGATCGGTTCGCCCTCGCCGACGCTGTGTCGGATATCGGCGAGCCGGCCGATTACGGGCACCCCCATAGCCCGGGCGACGATCGTCATGTGGCTGGTCAGCGACCCTTCCTCAAGCAGCACCGCCTTCAATCGCCGGCGGTCGTATTCGAGCAATTCGGCCGGTCCAAGGTTGCGCGCGATCAGCACCGTGTCGTGGGCAAGGCCGGTCTGTGCAGCGCTCCCCATCCGCCCCGACACGATCCGAAGCAGCCGATTGGACAGGTCCTCGAGGTCGTGCATCCGCTCCTGGAGCAAGGGATCGTCGATTTCCTGCATCCGCGCTCGGGTCCGCTGCTGCACCCGTTCGATCGCGGCTTCGGCGGTCAGCCCGCTGTCGATCGCCTCGTTGATCCGCCGCGACCAGCCTTCGTCATACGCGAACATGCGATACGTCTCGAGGATTTCCTGATGCTCGCCGGCCGTCCCGAACTCGGTCTCGCGGGCCATATTGTCGATCTGCTCACGCATCTTGCGAAAGGCGCCATAGACTCGGGTGCGCTCGGCCTCGACGTCGTCGGCAACGGTGTGTTCGACGATTATTCGCGGCTCGTGGAATACGGCCTGCCCCTTGGCCATTCCGGCAACCAGCCTGAGGCCCGAGATTCGCAACGGCCCGGCGCTTCGCAGCCGGCCTCGGCGGGCGCCATCGACCAGTCGAGCGCCGGCGATCAGTTCTGACAGCACCATCGCAACCGTCTGAAGCGCCTCGATCTCGACATTTTCATAGGCGCGCTGCTCGGCATGCTGGACAGCAAGCACCCCGATCGGGCTTTCGAGGCGGACGATCGGTACCCCAGCAAAGCTGTGATAGCGCTCCTCCCCGGTTTCCGGCCGGTAGGCGAAGGCGGGATGATCGGCGGCCTCGGCGAGGTTGAGAATTCGCCCTTCGGCGATGGTCCCGACGAGCCCCTCACCCATGCGCAATTTGGTGACGTGGACCGCTTCTTTGCGCAGGCCATGGGTGGCGAACAGCTCGAGCTGATTGTCGCGCAGTAGATATATTGAGCACACCTCGCTGCCCATTGCCTGAGCGATCAAGTCGACGGTGCGGTCGAGCTTGGCCTGCGCCGATCCGCGCTTGGCCATGATGCCGTGGAGCCCGGTAAGGATTTCGCGGGCGGAGGAGGCGGCGGAAAGTGGCATGTCCGGTCCAGCTAGCAGGGAAGGCGCGGGCTTTCCAACCTGTATTGGAGCGAGATGATGCGCTGCCCTGACCATCCGGAACGGACCCGATTGTTCGGGGAGATTCACCCGACGGATCGTATCCCCGGGTCACTATTCGGCGCAATCTTCGGGAAGGGCTTAGACCATGGCACGAACGTCAATCATGCGGGCTCAGCACGATCATGCCGAAAAACTGATGGATGAATTGTTCGAGCGAATCGACCGCTACGAGCGCGCTGGCACGATTGGCGGGGCCGGTGGCGGTACCGGGGGCGCTGACGCCTACCCACTGTCGCTTTGCCTGGCCAAGATCGCCGGAGTTTTGCGCACCCATTTCGCGATCGAGGATCAGGTTCTCTATCCGGCGCTGATCGCATCGTCCGATCGCAAAGTGGCGGTTACGGCGCGGGTGTTCGAGCGCGAGATGAGGCGTGTCGCTAAGCAGTTTGAACGCTTTCTCCAGCGGTGGGGGCGAAGCACTGAGATTGCCGACGCAATCCCCCACTTCCGCTACGACACATGATGTTCTCCGCCCTGCGCGAGTGTATCGCGCGGGAGAATTGCGAACTCTTTCCGCTCGTCGACCGTGCGGAAGCGCCCGATCCCAGCCGCGCCGCTCCGCCGATACCGGTGCCCCGCGCTCCAATCCCCGATAGCCGCGCCCCGCGGCCCGTGTCACGCCAAGGCGAAGGCTTCGTCCCGCGCGGCCAACCCGTCGCCTAACCCCGACTATCGAGCGCGCTCGCCGCCTCGTCAACCAGCTCGGCGATGATCTCAGCCACCGGCTCCTCGCGCTTGACCATTCCCACGGATTGCCCGGCCATGACGCTGCCCGATTCGACATCGCCGTCGATTACCGCGCGCTTCAGGGCGCCCGCCCAATAATGTTCGATCTGGAGTTGGGCCTCGCCCATTTCGATCCCGTCTTCGTCGAGCCGTTGCGCAACCTCGCGCTGCTTGGCGGCGAAATTCTCCATCTCGCGGTTCTTGAGCGCACGCACCGGGATTACCGGCAGGCGCGGGTCAATCTGCACCGACAGCACCGCGTCACGCGCCGAAGCACGGATGAAGGCCTTTTTGAAATTTGCATGGGCAATACATTCGGTGGCGCAGACAAAACGCGTGCCCAATTGCACCCCGACCGCGCCCATTTCCAGATAGGCCGCAATCGCTTCGCCGCGCCCGATGCCGCCGGCGACGAATACCGGTATGTCCTTGGCGACGACCGGCAAGATTTCCTGGGCGAGGACGCTGGTCGAGACCGGACCGATATGGCCGCCCGCTTCCATGCCCTCGATCACCAAGGCGTCAGCGCCTGAGCGCATCAGCTTCTTGGCCAAAGCAAGCGCCGGCGCGAAA